>CAZJPO010000022.1:0-17192 GCA_964547865.1 uncultured Thiosulfatimonas sp. | reverse complement strand
CACAGAGCTTTTCTAGCATGTGCGGTTGCTAAACCTGTAAAGTTGAGTGCATTATGATGATAGGCATAGTCTATTGTTTATGTATATCAAAGGCACCAATGTCTTAGTGGTGAATCCACGCGACATTAAGCAGTTGATGGATCCGTTCTACAAACACCCCATCAGTGTCATTACCGGGGTCAATACCCTGTTTAACGCGGTGATTCACCACAAAGACTTTGAGAGAATTGACTGGTCTGAACTGAAAGTGGCAGTGGCGGGAGGCATGCCGCTACAAAAAAGTACCTCCAACGATTGGTTTGCGGTAACGCAAAGCCGAATTGTACAGGGATACGGCCTGTCTGAATGTTCACCGGTGATTTCAACCGAACCATTTGGAACCGAAGAATACAGTGGTTCAGTTGGGCCACCACTGCCACAAACTGAAGTCGCCATCATTGATAAACACCACCACGAACTGCCTCAAGGCGAAATAGGTGAAATCAGTGTCAAAGGTCCCCAAGTGATGAGTTCTTACTGGCACAAACCAGAACTCAATAAAGAGGTCTTTACTGAGGAAGGCTATTTCCGTACGGGGGATTTAGGCTATGTCGATGAACAAGGCCGTATCTTTATTGTCGGCCGAGTCAAAGAGCTGATTATTGTCTCCGGCTTTAATGTCTATCCAAACGACATTGAGCAGGTTATCAACCACTATCCTGGCATCTTAGAGTCAGCCTGTGCTGGGGTTGATGATGAACACAGTGGTCAGGTGGTTAAAGCCTATATCGTGCTGAAAAAAGGTGCTAAAGTCGATGAAAAAGAGTTGCTAGAATACTGTTCGGAACACCTTGCGCATTACAAGCTACCGAAACACATCGAATGGCGAAAAGAACCCTTACTGAAATCAAATGTCGGTAAAATTTTAAAACGACTCATTTAAAACGCTTTATATATAAAGCCTTATATGAACCGCCTTATATAAAACCTCCTATATAAGGACAGAAAAAAAGAGCGGCAGTGCCGCTCTTTTTTATACACTGTGTGGCAAGATATCCAAACAAGATATTCAAACAACATAGGCCAAAAAAGTTAACCTAACAAAATACAATAACGCCAGAAATAAACACCGCATGACCGCACAAGATCAAAACGCTCACAAACAACACTTCACTCTCCAAGGCGACAGTCAAACCACCGCCCTTGAGCTGTTGCATGCCGAAACAGCGATAACAAAACAGCAGCTGAAACAGTTTGCCGCCTATGGCGCTATCTGGCTAAAACCCTCAAGCAAACAAAAACCGCAACGGCTCAGACGCTTAAAAAAAATCGTCGGTAGCGAGCAAACTCTGGATTTCTATTACAACCCAGAATTGCTCAACCAAGAGGTCACTGCGCCAACCCTGATCGATGACCAACAGCAATATTCGGTTTGGCTCAAACCGAGAGGCATGCTGTCTCAGGGTTCAAAATGGGCCGACCATACCGCGCTTTACCGCTGGGTAGAGTTAAATTATCAGCCCAGTAACCAAGTGAGACAGTGCTGGATCGTACACCGACTCGACAGAGCCACCTGCGGCCTGATGCTATTGGCACACAGCAAATCAATGGCGCAAAAAATCACCGCTCTATTTGAAAGCAAACAGGTCCGTAAAACCTATAAAGCCATGGTGTGGGGGCAATTCCCACCAGACACTCAAACCATCACTTCAACCGTTGATGACAAACCTGCCACCAGTCATATTCAATTAATCAAATACGATAAACTACAGAACATTTCACAGGTTGAAGTCAAAATAGAGACCGGCCGCAAGCACCAGATTCGCCGCCACTTGTCAGAGAACGGGTTTCCAATTATTGGCGATCGCCTCTATGGAGATAGCCAGCAAGACCAACGGATTCAGCCTCTGCCCGATCTGCTACTCACGGCTTATCAACTCAGCTTTGAGTGTCCGATTTCAGGTACAGAAAAAGCCTATAAGTTGGCAGACCACCAGCTTGATCTGATTGAACCCGATACGTTGGAACTAGATCATGGGAATCAAACCGATGCACAGACAGATTAAGTTTCCGATTAAAGGCACGTTTTACTACGCCGCTGAACTGGCAATGGAGCAGGACTTAATTGATCCGGAAACCCGCCTGATGTTTATAGCCGAACCCGACAATTGCTATGATCAATATGCCATTCAAATCTGGTTGCCAAGTCAGGCAGATACCTCAATCACAACTAATTCCTCTGCCGATGCCAGTACCGATACCCATGCCAAACCCGGTTATTTACTTGGTTATGTCCCCAGAACCATGAGCAAACAATTGAGCCGTATTCTACAAGCCCAACCTAGCCTTGAAGCGGAACCCACCCTCGATTTAAAAGTGGTACACCGAGCCAGAATGGGCAAACGCATAGAGATTGACTGCCTGCTCAGTCTTGAGCAATCTCTGTTACCCTACCTGTATTTAGCCTCCCTATCGATGCTCTCCATCCAGCTACACAATCTAAAACGATTCACCAGAAACCTATTCAACCGCGCTGGAAAGTAATAAAATCTCAGCTTCATCAAAAATATAAGATTCAAGCCCATGACTTCTGATAGCCAACTCGAGCAGTGTGCCCAACAGTTAAACCAATCTGATGATTATCAGGTACTGACAAAACTGCAACCACAAACTGCATTCAACCCTTCTTCGCCTACAGCAGTGCACAAGGTCTGTGTGATCGATACTGAAACCACCGGCTTGGACACAGAGAAGTGTGAAATCATTGAACTCGGCTATCAAATTATTGAGTTCGATTCTTCAGGTCACTTCTACCAGGTGCTGTGCTCAAAGAATTTCCTCAATGAGCCCGAGGGCGAAATCAGCCCAGAGATCACCAAAGTCACTGGCATCAAACCCGAAGACGTTATTGGCCACGCTATCCCTTGGCAGGAAGTCGAACAGGACATGAGCGATGTCTCGCTTTGCGTGGCACACAATGCAGGCTTTGATCGCCCAGTGGTTGAAAGATACAACCCCATTTTTGTCGATAAAATCTGGGGCTGTTCTGCCTCGCAGATCAATTGGATGGAGGTCGCCGATGTCGGTTCTAGGGCACAAGAGATGTTGTGCTGGAAAGTCGGACAGTTCTTTTATGGCGCTCACCGCGCCTTAGATGATGTTCAAGCGCTTTCAAAACTGCTTTCTTGCTCAGTCACAACCGAACAGGTTCCGGCGTTTAGCTTTTTGCTTAAGGCTGTCCGCCTAAGTAAATCGATGGTCAAAGCGACGGGTGCACCTTTCGATATTAAAGACGATCTGCGCTCTCGCGGCTACCGCTGGAATGTCAGTGAACGCGTCTGGCAAAAAGTCATCGATGATTCAAAACTACAGGATGAACTTGGCTGGTTAATCGACCATCAAACGCCCAACCCCAATGTGATTAAACTCAAAGCAACAGATACCTTCTCGGTTAGAGCCAAATGAATCTAAACCCGACCCCTGAACTCCTCAATAACCTTTACTGGCTAACGCTGGTGGCGGTCATCGTGTCTTCTGCTTCCGGCGTGTTAAAAGCCGGGTTTAGGAAATACGATCTATTTGGTGTCATTATGATTGGGATTACCACAGGACTGGGTGGCGGTTCATTGCGTGATATGTTGCAAGCGGAAGAAGCTTTTTGGATTACCGATCAGGCGTTTTTTATTGCCTCGCTCCTCAGCTCGATTGCGATTTTTGTCCTGGCAAGAAAGGTCATTATCTCACCCAAGTTCTTTTTAATTCCCGATGCCGCAGGGCTGGCGACCTTTAGCATTGCTGGCACTCTTTCATCGCTGATGCTTGGCGCACCTTGGTTGGTGGCCAGCTTTATGGGCGTCATGACCGGGATTATGGGCGGTGTACTGCGTGACATCCTCTGTAACGAAAGCCCGATGGTTTTCCAAAGTCAGCTCTACGCCACGATTTCATGGCTAGGCTCACTGTTCTTTATTGGCCTGCTCTACCTCAATATAGAGATCAGCATCGCGGTCATTACCACCGGTGCCTTTATCTTTGTCTGGCGTATGCTGGCGCTTAAATACAATATGACATTGCCCAAGTTTCGCTTCAAGAGTTAGCAGTAACCTACGACTTGAGGCGCGTCATACTCTTCTGGTTCATCTGAATAAACACAGACATTCCAATCCTTTGCCAGACCATCATCTGCTAGGCAGTAGGTTTGGAAAAAGTCGGCAATTTCGCTGCGTTGGCAGTGCGCTTCAAAAGCCGGCATATCCGCCCAAATTTCATTAAAGACAATCGGAAAGCTCGTGCCCTCTGCAAACGGACTGGCGATTTGACGCGTCACTCTATATTGTAAACACCCATCTTCACGCAAAGTATTCGGTTCAAGACTTTGCAAAACCTTAAACAATTCCGCCTCTTTACCCGGCTTTGGTTGAAATTGCGCTAGACAGTAGACTTTTTTAGACATTACTTTCCCTTTTTGATATTGATAATTTTTGCCACACCTTCTCCGCGTTTATCTGCTGCGGCTTGCCAGCTATCTCCATCGCGCAGAATAAGCTGGACATCTCCCATATAGTTATTTTTCTTTAGGTTATAGCCCATGGTTTGAAGTTCATCTTTGACCTTTTCTGGCAGTTCAGGGTTATAGGCAATTTGATCTTTGGGCAGAAGTTGGTGATGCACTCTGACTTTATCCACAGCTTGTTGAGCAGTCATGCCCTCTTCGGCAACATTAACAATGGTTTGGAAGACCGAGGTAATAATGGTTGACCCTCCGGGTGTGCCCAGCACCATTTCGACCTGATCATCTTTTAAGACAATGGTGGGCGACATTGAAGACAGCATACGCTTTTCTGGAGCAACTTCATTGGCCTTACCGCCCACCACACCAAAGACATTTGCCACGCCCGGTTTGGTACTGAAATCGTCCATTTCATCATTCATTAAAAAACCCGCCCCCTCAACAACCACACCGCTTCCAAATGGCATATTCAGAGTATAGGTATTGGAAACGGCATTGCCTTGCGCATCGACAATTGAGAAATGAGTGGTGTCAGGGCTCTCGATTTTGCCGTGCTTAATTTTTTCGGATTCTGAAATCTCATCCAGCTTAATTCCCTGAGTTCTGTCTTTTAGATACTCATCTGAAATCAATTTATCCACTGGCACTTTTACAAAGTCAGGATCGCCTAAAAAATGCGCTCGATCAGCGTAGACCCGTTTACCCAACTCGGCATAAAAATGCGCTTTGACCGCCAGCTCAGGAACGCCTTCCTGCTTGGCTGTTTTTAAGGCCTGTTGATAGTCATTCGCTAGGAGTTGTTTCATTTTTAACAGTTGCACAATCGCCACGCCCCCAGAGCTTGGCGGTGGCGCCGAAACAATGGTTCGCCCTTGCCATTGACCCATTACAGGTTTGCGCCATTTAGCCTCATAACTGGCTAGGTCATCAAGCGTGATTAGCCCTTTTTCTGTTCGGCTTTTAGGCTGCTGCATCTGGGCCACAATCTGTTGAGCAGTTTTACCTTGATAGAACTCATCCGCACCCTGTTTTACAATGCGTTCAAGTGTCTCGGCTAACTCCGGCTGTTTTAACACCTGTCCGGTTTTTAAACCGCCAAAATAGTGTTTAAAATTTAATTCAACCGGCGACTTATCCGCAATCCAGCTTTGATACCAAGCTGACCTTCTTTCCAGTTGCGGTGAGACTTCAAAACCTTGTTTGGCATATTTAATCGCGGGCTGGAGCAGTTCCTGCCAAGATAATTTTCCAAAACGTTGATGCGCCATCCACAAACCTTTTACCGTGCCGGGCACGCCCGAAGCTTGATAGCCAATTAAGGAACGATACGGAATAACTTTTTTGTCTGCATCGAGATACATATCTCTAAAGGCGGCCTTGGGGGCTTTCTCTCGATAATCCAAAAAGTGCACCGCAAGCTCGTTTTCTTCGTAGGTTTGTAGGGTTGGCGCAAACAAAGTCATAAAGCCACCGCCACCGAGGTTCCCCGCTTCAGGATAAGTCACCGCCAAAACAAACCCCGCGGCCACCGCAGCATCCACTGCATTACCGCCACGCTGCATCACATGCACAGCGACTTCAGCACTGTATCGATCCGGCATGGCCACAGCGGCAGTGGTTTGCTGAGTTTGAGACATTGCCGCCGTTGAAAAAGAGGTCAGTAATAGCGTTACAGTCATCACTGTGGAGTTCAAAGCAGCGGAAAAAGTTTGGGGTAAAGTTTGAGGAGTGTTCATTTTTCGACCTTGTTTACCTGTCTTGCTTGACAGGCTGAATAAGCTATTTTTTAGTATTTGTTGATTTTAGTATTTAATTGAATGACGAGATTAAATGACTAGAGTTTTAATCTTGGAATCGGCGCATTCATGGTTGCCGCAATCGCCAGTACAAGTTCTTTTTCAACTTCATTAATCTGACCGTCGTGTTCAACACAGATCGCTAAGGCTTCGACAATGCGTTGCTTTAGCTCCAACGAACAGTAAGTCATTCGCTTGACGGCCGCATCAAACACCGTCGATAAATCATGATCGTCTAAAATTCTTTCTCGCCCTGCCAACCCTAAGTGCGCCATCGCTTTTTCAAAAGCTCTATCCATTAATGCTTTAGCGGATTCCGGTTCTTCTATGTGCTGATGCCCGTAGAGCGTGACCAGCGAAAACACCACTTGTATCTCCATTTTAATCTGTGTAGACCAGCGAAAGCGAACTTGTTCCGGTTTTTCAAAACCAAAATGCACGTCGAGATACCGAGTCACCAATTTAAAGATACTCTGTTCAAAAACACTCTGCACGCCGTCTAGATCAATGGCTTTTTCGAGCAATTGTTTAAACGTAGTGTATTGTTTTTCAGACAACTGCTTTAAAGCAGGCATGGCCAGTTCAATCAACGGCAGTTGGTTGGCAAGCTCAACTGATTTAAGGTCTTCTAACTGGGTATTAAATAGTTCTTCAAAGCCTTGTATTTGAGCTTTTTTCACCTCTTCTTGCCAAGTCTTCAACCCTTCTTCATTCAAGTCTGAACCTTTAACGATCACCGCTAGAACAATCGCCATTGCCTCCATCGGATCAGCGGCTTTCTCTGCCAGAATCGATAACTTTTTTTGCCCGGTTGCAGACAGCTGATCGATCATCACCCCCGCGGCCATTAATATCGCCAGTGCTGTCGGCAGTTTATCTTCTAGTGAGCTTATTGCTGTGTCAGATTCAGCATCCAATTCAGGCTCAATCACAGGCGGCGGCAAGGGTTTTAGAAAACGACCATCCCAACTGGGTTCTATGGCTCGGATGCGTTTTATAACCGGTGGGTGAGTAGCAAATAGAGAGGTTATTCGGGTAGAGATCGCCTGATTAAAAAAGATATGCGCCACTTCATCGACTTCTGGATGATGCAGTTTAGAAGAAGCGCCGGGATTACCGATCACTTTTAATGCATCAGAAATAGAGGAAGGGTCTCGGGTGAATTGCACCGCCGAAGCGTCAGCCAAGAACTCTCGTTGACGACTGACTGCGGCCTGAATTAACTTGCCAGACAAGACGCCCAGCCAACCAATAATCCGCAAGGCAAACCCCGCCAAGATAATCGCCCCTCCACCTTTATTGCGAGAGCTGGAACGCGACGATGAGACATAGTACCTGCTGCGGCGAGAGCCACTGAAAATTCTGCCTAACGTGCCAATAAATTCAATGCCGTGCACTAACATAATAATGCGCATATTCAGTCGCATATCACCATTGAGAATATGACTGAACTCATGACCAATCACGCCCTGAAGCTGCGCTCGGGTCAGTTTATCGATACAGCCTTGCGTCACCCCAATCACCGCATCGACCGTGGTTTTACCTGCGGCAAATGCATTGATGTTATTTTGCTCTTTTAACAGATAAACCTCTGGCACCGGCATCCCCGAAGCAATTGCCATCTCTTCGACGACATTGATGACTTTTCTTTCATTGATATTCTGGGTATTGGGTGAAATTTTAACACCGCCTAAAGCCGCCGCAACCGCACTGCCACCCTTTGATAGATGACGGCTTTTAATAAATGAACTAAGTAAAGCGCCGCCGACAATAAAAGCCCCTACCCCCAGAAAAGTGGGTAAGTTTTTTTCAGAAACTAGCGTTTGCCAAAAATCACTGGGAAGGTGCTGCCCCATGACAATCGGCCACAACACAACTAAAACCAGCGTACTGAGTGCCGTCAACAGAAACAACACCAAAATATAAACCAGTATCAGATACTTGGTTTTTTTCTTGGCATCATCTTGTGCAAGATAAAAATTCATTTAACTGGGCTTAAGTGTTAAAACTCAACCTTGGGTGCGACTTGAATCGCTTCTCGATCTTCAAACTCAAGCATTTCAGCATCAAGCGGGTGTCCGAAACTGGCAGCGAACAGTGCTTGCGGCATACTCTGACGGTAAGTATTGTAAGCAGTCACCGAATCATTGAAAGCCTGTCTAGCAAAGGCGACTTTATTCTCTGTCGAGGTCAATTCTTCAGTGAGCTGCATCATATTTTGATTGGTCTTTAAATCGGGATAGGCTTCCATCACCATATTAAATCGAGACATGGCACCGCCCAGTACACCCTCAGCTTGAGACAATTGAGCAATCGCACCCGCATCCCCCGGATTGGCAGCAGCCGCTTTTAACAGTGCAGCCGCTTCATTACGAGCCGCAACCACCGCATCCAAGGTTTCGCGCTCGTGCGCCATGGCTTTTTTGGCCACTTCAATTAAGTTTGGAATCAGGTCATAGCGTCGCTTTAGCTGAACATCAATCTGCGCAAACGCATTTTCATAGCGATTTTTTAACGCCACAAGCTGGTTATAGATACTGATGAGGTAGATGATTAACAACACCACAACAGCAATAAAAACGATCATGCCAGTACTCATAAAAATTCCTCAAGCTTTCAAGTCATTAATTGTCCCTATGCATTTTACAGAATTACGTTAAATTTCATAGGCACTAGATTTTATGGACAGCTCATCCATTATCCTGCAAACGCTATTCTGAAAATATCGAAAGGATTTTTATTCAATAGTGCTTTAAACTTGTTTTAAGGTTTCAAATCGCACGAAAAGTAAAGATCGCGGTATGATAGTCATCAGTAATTATCACCCATGTAATTAAATCGCTTACAATGCTTAAAGCGTCCATTTAAACAAGGCTTAAGGAATTCTAAAAATGTTGTCATTTTCTAAACTTTTTTCCCGTAAAAAACTCGTGGTTGCTTCCGTTCTATCCAGTGCCTTAGTGTTTAGTGTGAATACCTATGCGGATGACGACCATTTCCCGGAAGAACAAACTCAAATGGCTCAAGATGATGTGTCAGATATTGATTACGAAAAAGCCATTGACCTGTTTATGAAAGCCCCTGAATCGGCAGCTTTTTTCGATAGTTCTTATGGCTATGCAGTCTTCCCAACCATTGGTAAGGTCGGAGTGATTATCGGTGGCGCTTACGGTAAAGGACGCGTGTTTGAAAAAGGTCGCTATGCCGGTCATGCCGAATTAACCCAAGCCACGATTGGTTTCCAGTTTGGTGGTCAAGCTTATAGCCAGATCATCTTCTTACAAGACCAGCGCTCTTTTGATGAATTTACGGCGGGTAACTTTGAATTCGGGGCACAAGCCTCTGCGATTGCCATTACCGCTGGCGCCTACGCCGAAGCCTCTACTAAAGGGACGTCTGCAAGCGCTAACTTAGGTGAGCGCAATATCGAAGCACGCGGCCAATACTACAAAGGCATGGCGGTGTTTAGCGCTGCTAAAGTCGGTTTGATGTACGAAGCTACGCTTGGTGGTCAGAAATTTAACTTCTATCCGAACTAATCAAAACAAACTGATCAAAACAATTCAGTAGCAAACAAAAAAGCCAGTCATTTGACTGGCTTTTTTGTTTTTTCAAAGACTCTAAATAAAAGTCTTTGCAAATCGCTCTAGCTTCGGCTGGTTACTTCAACCAAGTGATAACCGAATTCGGTTTCAACCGGCCCTTCTACCGAACCAATATCCGCACTAAAAACTACCTTATCAAACTCAGGCACCATCATGCCTGGTCCAAACTGACCCAGTTCTCCGCCCTGCTGTCCCGATGGGCAAAGAGAGTGTTCTGCCGCAACTTTAGCAAAGTCTGCTCCGCCTTCAATCTGCTTTTTCAAATCAAGACACTGTTCTTCAGTTTCTACCAAAATGTGTCGAGCGCTGGCCATGGTCATAATGTTCCCCTTTCGTGATTTAGATACGCTTTAAATATTGAGTCGATGACTTTATTTGAAACGATAGTTTATTAAATAAACGATCGTCTTTCATAGGAATTTTCTGGAATTAAGCGTGCTGATCGAAAAAGCCTCATTTATAATGTGCCCTATGACAAAACAGACAAATCAAGCCCCACAATCTTTTGCCAGCATTCCAATGCAGAGCGTTGGTCCGTTCAAACTTATCGGCGATGTCGAAACAGATGACTTAATGGTGCCGATGGCAACCTACGAGACACCGCTTTGGCCTTCGGTTGCCCGGGGAGCCCGAGTAGCGGCGCACTCCGGTGGAATTCGAGTCACGCTGATTGATGAAAGAATGACCCGCTCCATTCTCTTGGAAGCACCGAATGCCGGTGTCGCCGCAAAACGCCTGCAAGAGATTCAGCAACGTAAAGCCGATATTCAAGCCGTGGTTTCAGAGACTAGTCGCTTTGCACAGCTGATTGATACTCACCATCAAGTGGTGGGTAACTTGATTTACTTGCGTCTTGAATTCACTACGGGCGATGCCTCAGGTCACAATATGGCGACCAACGCGGCCGACAGAATTATTCCTTGGCTATTAAATGAATACCAAGATTTGAGCTATGTATCGATCTCTGCCAACTACTGCACCGACAAAAAAGTCTCTGCCGTTAATGGGATTTTAGGTCGCGGTAAATATGTGGTCTGCGAAACCACGATTCCTCGTAAGCACTGCAAACGTTTTCTAAAAACCACCCCTGAAGCACTGGTCGATCTGCATATCAAAAAAGATCTGATTGGCAGTATTGTGTCCGGTGGTTTGCGCAGTGCCAATGCCCATGTCGCCAATATGCTGCTCGGCTTTTATTTGGCAACGGGTCAGGATGCCGCCAATATTGTCGAAGGCTCTCAAGCCATTAATCACGCTGAAGTCACACCGGATGGCGATCTATATTTCTCAACCACCTTACCCAACTTAATTGTCGGTACCGTGGGCAATGGTAAAGGTTTGGATTTTGTTCTAGAAAACCTTGAAAAGATCGGCTGTACAGAATCTGATGTTGAACCTGGGACCAATGCACGTCGCCTCGCCTGTATCGCGGGCGCGACAGCTTTCTGTGGTGAGTTGTCCTTACTAGCCGCACAAACCAACCCCGGTGAGCTGATGCAAGCTCATATCAAGCTTGAACGAACCTAGTTTAATAACAGGTCACATCGAGAATTTATGAGCGAATCAAAACAAGTCACACAGCGCAAACAGGATCACATTGATGCGATCCTGAAAGACCCATTGATTGAGAGAACTCAAGATGGATTTGAGCAAATTGAATTGATTCATCGCGCTTTGCCGGAAATCAACTTTTCTCAAGTCGATAGCAGTACTTATTTTCTGAGCAAAAAGATTAGCTTTCCATTCCTTATTTCATCGATGACAGGCGGCGCGGCCCAAAATCTCAACAGCATTAATCAGCACTTGGCAGAAGCCGCAGAAGAGACTCAAGTTGCTATGGCCGTGGGCTCACAGCGTGCCATGATTGTAGACCCAGAAGCGCTGGCCAGCTTTAAGTTGAGAGAATTGGCGCCAACCGTGCCGTTAATCGCCAATATTGGAGCGGTTCAACTTAATTACGGTTTTGGGGTAGAGCAGGCGCAGCTCGCAATTGATGCCCTTCAGGCCGATGCGCTTTACCTTCACCTTAACCCTCTGCAAGAAGTGATTCAGCCAGAAGGCGATACCAACTTTGCCGAGCTGGTGGAAAAAATCGGTGAACTCAACCATCAACTCGACGTGCCCGTTATTCTCAAAGAAGTCGGTTGTGGCCTGTCTGCTCCCGACATTGAACTTGGGTTGGCAAATGGCATTAAACACTTTGATGTTGCCGGACGAGGAGGAACTTCCTGGAGCCGTATCGAGGCACATCGCTCCGAAAATGACTTGGGAATCACCTTCCAAGACTGGGGTTTAACCACGGTTGAAAGTCTTGAAGTCGCTTCACATTATCAGAAGCAAGCTCAATTTATTGCCAGTGGCGGTATTCGAAACGGCATCGATATGATAAAAGCTGTTATAATGGGCGGCCGATTATGCGGAGTCGCTGCGCCTTTATTAGAACCCGCGCAGGTTTCGACGGCAAAAGTGGTCGAAAAAATTGAGCAATTCAAGCAAGAATTTACCACGGCTCAGTTTTTATTAGGCATCGAAAAAACAGATGCCCTGCATTTAAATAAGCACTTATTAAAGAACAAATAACGAAAAAATCTACGACAGACGTGTCTGATAGGTTTATAAAAATAATACGACGATGAAAGTAGGCATTGATTTAATCCATTTTGCAACAGCAGATTACTACTTGGGTCTTGATACCTTTGCTGCTGAAAAAGGCACCGAACTCGACAAATACATCATTGGTATTGGGCAGGAGAAAATGTCTATTGCGCCGCCCGATGAAGATGTCGTCTCACTGGCTGCTAAGGCCACTGCCCCTCTGTTTGACAAAACCAACAAAGACGAAATTACCGCGGTTTTATTTGCCACGGAAACTGGTGTTGACCAATCCAAGTCTGCCGGCGTTTTTCTTCACGGTCTACTGGGGCTATCAAGACACTGCCGTGTTGTTGAATTAAAGCACGCTTGTTATTCCGGTGCTGCCGGGGTTCAAATGGCCACGGCCATGGTCAAAGCCAACCCGAAAGAAAAAATTCTTGTGATCGCATCTGATATTGCTAAATACGATGTCGATACCTCTGGTGAAGCAACTCAAGGTTGTGGCGCAGTTGCTATGCTGATTACGGCCAACCCTCGCATTATAGAAATCGAACCGGGTTCAGGGTATTTCACCGATGACGTGATGGACTTCTGGCGTCCTAACCACCGTACAACGGCATTGGTAGATGGAAAATACTCTGCCAAGATTTATCTGAACAGCCTCAAGCATGCTTGGGATCACTTTACTGAACAGACCAGCAGAAACTTTGAAGATATCGACTACTTCTGCTATCACATCCCTTTTACCAAAATGGCTGAGAAAGCACACAAAACACTGGTGAAAAAAGTCGGTGCTAAAATTGAACAAGCCCAGTTTGAATCACAGACTTTACCGAGCCAAATCTACAACCGTATCGTCGGTAACAGCTATAGCGCCTCACTGTTTATCAGCTATATCTCGCTACTCGATAATGTTAAAGAAGATTTGCAAGGCAAACGCGTGAGCTTTTTCAGCTATGGCTCTGGCTGTGTTGCGGAATTCTTTACCGGTATTATGCAAGCGGGATATGAGTCGGTTCTGATGACGCAAGAACATCAAAAGCGAATTGAGGATCGTGAAGCCCTCACTTACAAGCAGTACATTGACTTCTATCACCAATCAGATAGTCAGGCTGAAAACATTGAGTTTGAAAAACACAATCACGGCGAATATCGTTTGACTGGTATCCAGGACTATAAACGTTACTATCAAAAAGCCAAGTAAGCCTTTCTGCATCAAGTAAAGTCGGGCGAAGGCAAAGCCATCGCACCTTGGACAAATATGGACAGTTCACCGCTTTTACAAACCTATTGCACCGCGCCCGCTAAGTTAATCTTATCTGGTGAGCACGCCGTGCTTTATGGCTGTCCCGCCCTTAGCATGGCGGTTGATCTGTTTTCACACTGCCACATTCAAGTGACTCCTGCTCAAAGCCAACAGTTTCAGATTGATCTACCTGACTTGAGCTTTAAAAACATCTACTCAAAAACTAACTTTGATGACATTAGTCAGCAAATTGAAACACGTTTTCAGCAGTTTAAAGCGCAAGCTATTCAGATCGACCAAGTTCTACAAACACCAGCTGATCTGATTCTGATGACCCTGTTCGCCTTTCAACAACAACACTATCTGGCTGCCGGAAATTGGCAAATTGAAATTACCTCAGAGGTACCAGTTTCAAGAGGCTTAGGCAGTTCAGCGTCGGTGATTATCAGTTTGCTGAAGAGCCTTTACCACATTCATCAGCTTGAGCCTGACTCAGAGCAGATCATGGCGCTCGCCAAACAAGTCGAATCTTATCAACACGGCCGTTCAAGTGGACTCGATCCCGCTACGATTTTAAATGGTGGCCTAATTCAGTACCAGGCCAACCAACCTTTAACCCAACAGCAGATCACCCCTCCAACCCTGTATTTAATTGATACCGGCATCCCAGAGAGCTCAACAGGGCAAGCCGTGGTGCATGTTTCGCAATACGCTGAAAAGCTAGCGGTGTGGCAGCAGTTTACAGCTGTCTCTAACCAGCTTAAAAGCAGTCTCTCATCGCAAGACACCGATTTGGCGCAACAGGCAATCAAACACAACCAATCCCTTTTAGAACAGATTGGAGTGGTGCCCAACCGAGTTAAAGCCTTTATTGCAGAGCTGCATCAACAAGACAACACAGCGGCAAAAGTCTGTGGCTCAGGTAGTGTTTTAGGCGATGGTGCGGGCGTCGTGCTCTGTATTGCAAATTCGCCCCCATCGGACTTATGTGACGCCTATAATTACTCCTATCAGGAAATCACCCTTAACCAAACGGGCGCAACGTGTCGATAACAACGACTGAACAACAACAGTGGCAGAGCAAAGCACCTGGAAACTCCATGATTCTAGGAGAGCACAGTGTGGTCTATGGTCATCCTGCGATTGCCTGTAGTGTTAACCAGTTCATCACCATTAACTGGAAAAAAAGACCGGACCGCGCCCTCAACATTTACTCAGAATTGGGCGAGCATCATACCCAGATAGAACAGATTTCGATGCATCCCAAACTCAAGTTTGTGATCGGTGCTTTGCAAGCATTCCAAAAACACCTCTCTTTTGGCTTAGATATCTCAATTGATAGTGAGTTTCCCTCCACGATTGGTTTGGGCAGTTCCGCCGCGGTTTTGGCCGCCACCTTAGATGGTCTGAACACCATTTTTAAAACGGAACTCAATCGCCTTCAACTGTTTGAAATCGGTCATAAAATCATTCTTGAAATCCAAGGCCGTGGTTCGGGAACCGACCTTGCCGCCAGCCTGAGTGGTGGGATCATCTACTTTATGCCCGCCTCAGAGAGTCAGGCCTGCGCCCATATCACCAAACTCGATCGTAGCCTTAATCTGGTATTGGTTTATTCGGGATACAAAACCCCCACAGCAGAAGTGTTACAGATCGTCGCGCAGAGCTGGGAAGACAAACCCAAGCAGCTAGAAATGCTCTATCGCTCTATGGCAAAAGTGACTCGAACCGCCTATCAGCATCTTATGCAAAACCAGATGGATGAGTTTTATCAGCAGTGTAAGGAATACCAAAAACTCATGACTCAACTTGGCGTGAGTGATGCCACCATGGACAACTTGATTCAAGCATTAAATGGCTGTGTGGATATTGAAGCCGCTAAAATTTCAGGGTCAGGGTTGGGAGACTGTGTACTCGGTATTGGTAATATTGAGAACTGCTCAAATAATAGCCAAAACATTTTGAACCAATTTCAACAACTCGATATCAGCATTACCTCTCAGGGCGCTATCACTCACGCAATTGACGCCAACACTAAACGGAACTTTTCATGACCATGACCACTGACAGCAGCAGACAGCAAGCCTTTGTAAACCAAGTGATTGGTACTTCTAAAAACAGTTCTCCCCTGTCTGCGATTAAAGCAATGGGGCAAGGTCAAGCACCAGTCAATATTGCCCTGAGTAAATACTGGGGAAAACGCGATAAGGTTCTAAATCTGCCAACTAATAGCAGTGTCTCTATTAGCTTGCCGGGATTGGGAACTTCCACCCGCTTAAACCTGTTAGATTCGTCTGAAAAAAGCAATCAAGTTCTATTAAACGGTCAGCTATTACAAAGCGATCAAACCTTTGCAAAACGTGTGACTGCTTTTTTAAATCATTTTAGACAAGACGAAACAACCTATTTTAAAGTCGATACTCACAACACTGTCCCGACCGCAGCGGGCTTAGCCTCTTCTGCTTCAGGCTATGCCGCTTTAGTCTTGGCTTTAGATGACCTGTTTGGCTGGCAACTACCAGAGCAAAAACTGTCACTACTGGCTCGTTTTGGAAGCGGTAGTGCCAGCCGTTCACTGTATCCCGGTTTTGCAATTTGGCATGAAGGCCAACAGGACGATGGCTTGGATAGTCTGGCAGAACCTCTCGATACGGTTTGGCCAGAGTTCTGTATTGGTCTATTAGAAATTGATATCAAAGAAAAGCCAGTGAGTTCAACTCAAGGCATGCAACAAACGGTCGATACCTGCGACCTCTATCAAGCATGGCCACAACAAGCCAACCGAGATGTAAAAACCATTTCTCAAGCTATTGCTGAAAAAGACTTTTCAACTCTTGGTAAAACAGCCGAGCACAACGCCTTATCGATGCACGCCACCATGATTGCGACTTGGCCACCCATCGTCTACTGGCAACCGGACTCTGTCGCTTCTATGCACAAAATCTGGCAACTGCGTGAACAAGGCATCGAAGTCTATTTCACCATGGACGCCGGCCCCAACCTAAAACTTCTCTTCCTGGAAAAAGACCGACCGACCATCGAGCAAGCCTTTGCCGGTTTAAAAGTCATTACACCTTTTAAATAAACCACCAACTCAAGCCTAGTAACAATACTTATTTTGCTTTATTATCTGTCAGTACTTATAACTAGTATTGACAGGTTTTAAACGTAATACGGTATAACCTGTCAAATACCAATAGACTTTAAAAGCGCTGTTATTTTTGCCTGTTTTCACTCCCAATACGGAATAAGCTGGCAAAAATGCCTATTAATAATTGTTAGCTGAGAAAAAGAAAATGTACGAACAACGCTATACAGACAACTTTGATAACTTGGTGGCTCTGATCACTCATTTATCAAGCACCAGTTTCAAGAGTCGGACACCAAGCAATATAGCCAAAGACCTATCACTTGATTCTGGTGAGGTTTTGAGTGTGCTGGAAGCGTTCCCTGCCTTTTTT
>CAZJPO010000021.1:0-17741 GCA_964547865.1 uncultured Thiosulfatimonas sp. | reverse complement strand
GCATGTGCGGTTGCTAAACCTGTAAAGTTGAGTGCATTATGATGATAGGCATATAAAATAGGATTTGACTAATAAGATAAAAAATCGCTTTAATAAGAGCATGTAAGTCGATTCTAAGTAAAAAACGCATCCCATCCAGGAGAGGACAATAATGGATATCACCCAACTACTTGAGTTCAGTGTTCAGCAAGGTGCATCAGATTTACACCTTTCAGTTGGTCAGCCCCCAATTATCAGGATTGATGGTGATGTTCAAAGAATCGATGCGCCTGATTTTGAGGCAGAACAGCTGCAGCGCATGGTCTATGACATCATGAGTGACGAGCAGAGACGCGGTTTTGAAGCAGACCTAGAATCAGACTTCTCGTTTGAGATTCCCCAAGTCGCTCGTTTCAGGGCGAATGTTTTCATGCAGAACCGCGGGATTGGCGCAGTTTTCCGTACGATTCCAAGTAAAATCCTCACCCTAGAAGACCTCAACACCCCTGAAATTTTTAAAAATATCGCCAGCTTTCCCAGAGGATTGGTCTTAGTCACGGGTCCAACGGGTTCGGGTAAATCAACCACTCTGGCCGCGATGGTCGATTTTATTAATAAACGCTCTCCATACCATATTTTGACGGTTGAAGATCCAATCGAATTTGTTCATCAGCCGATTCGTTGCCTAATTAACCAACGTGAGGTTCACCGGGATACCAAAGGATTCAATAACGCTTTGCGCTCTGCACTCCGTGAAGATCCCGATGTAATTCTGGTAGGGGAAATGCGAGATCTCGAGACAATCAGACTTGCACTGACAGCGGCGGAGACCGGTCACCTTGTCTTTGGTACCCTCCACACCAGCTCTGCAGCAAAAACCATCGACCGTATTATCGATGTCTTTCCCGCGGATGAAAAAGAGATGGTTCGCTCGATGCTCTCTGAGTCATTAAGGGCTGTTATCTCGCAAACCCTGCTTAAAAAAGTGACCGGAGGCCGAATCGCGGCTCACGAAATCATGATGGTTAATACGGCAATCAGAAACCTAATCCGAGAATCCAAAGTGCCTCAGATGTACTCGGTTATTCAAACCTCAAGACAAATCGGCATGCAGACAATGGATCAAAATCTACAAGACTTATTGCAAAAAAACCTCATTACCAAGGATGATGCAAAAGCAAAAGCAGAAAATAAAGCGGCCTTTACTTAGATCTTAATGTGTTGCGGTATAATACGACGATATAAAGCTTGGATAAATAAAGGAAATCAGACATGAGCAATGAGGCAGAACTGTCCGAACTTGACAAACTGTTGGTTTACTTTTCTAACAACGGTGGATCTGATTTATTTATCACCGCTGGGCGCCCTGCCACCATGAAAAGAGAAGGCGGCTTAGTCAATTTAACTGAAGATAAGTTAACACCAGATTTATCCAAAGAGTTGTGCTACAAACTGATGAATGAAGTGCAGCAGCAGGCATTTGAAGCTGAGCACGAATGTAATTTCGCCTATCACATTTCAGGTATCGCACGCTATCGTGTCAATGTCTTTATTCAGCGCGGATCTCCAGGCATGGTGATCCGCTCAGTCCGTACCGAAATCCCTAAATTTGAAGATCTAAGACTTCCCTCCGTTCTTAAAGAACTGATCATGGAAAAGAATGGTCTCATCCTGATTGTTGGAGGAACGGGTTCTGGTAAATCAACCACTCTAGCAAGCTTGGTGGATATCCGAAACGGTGCACGTGAAGGACATATCATCACGATTGAAGACCCTATTGAGTTTATGCACAGCCACAAAAAAAGCATTGTGACACAGCGTGAAGTTGGTGTTGATACAGATAGCTATGAAAACGCATTGAAAAACACTTTACGTCAAGCCCCTGATGTCATCTTAATTGGTGAGATTCGTTCGAAAGAGACCATGCAGCACGCGATTGCGTTTGCGGAAACCGGGCACTTATGTCTTTCAACACTTCACTCCAACAACACCAACCAAACCCTAGACAGAATTGTAAACTTCTTCTCAGTCAGTGACCGAAATCATATTTTGATGGATCTGTCTTTAAACTTAAAAGCCGTTGTCTCGCAACGATTGATCCCTAAAATTGGTGGAGGACTTATTGCCGCCATTGAGGTTTTAATCAATACTCCTCGAATTTCTGAACTGGTTTTTCAGGGGGATATTGCAGAAATTAAAGAGGTTATGCAAAAGTCTAATGCACTGGGAATGCAAACCTTTGATCAAGCACTATTCAATCTATATGAAGATGGCTTGATTACCTACCAAGACGCTCTTCGTGGAGCCGACTCAATGAATGACCTTCGTCTAAACATTAAGTTAAACAGCAAACGACCTCCACCGGAGCAGCAATTAACTGAAAATGACGATTCGAACATTACTTTTAGCCTAAAATATCAAGAATAAAGAAATACATGTCGAAGCTATTCCTCAAACTTTTATTAGCGGCCGGGGTCCTATCGATCGCGGCATGTCAAAACATTACGCCATCTAAACCTGAAACCAAACCGGCTCCATCTAAGCCTGTTGTTGTAAAGCCACAACCTAAAACAGAAGCCAAGGCGTCGGTCTCTAAAAAAGTTGAATCTAATACGAAAAAGATTCAGCTAAACAAATCCGTTTCAGCGGCCAGACCAAGCCAAGCAAGCCCTGCTAACAACCTTCAGGTTGATTCGCCAAAAATAGTTGATAAGAAACCTGTTGAACAACAAACCACATCTATTTCTAAAAGCGATGAAGAGACCATCCCGTCTAAGACAAATCAAGAACCATCCAGGGATCTATCTAAAATTTCAACAATGGACTTATCACTCCTAAGCACCCCACTTTCTGGACAAGAGCAGACCTCCGTCGAATCCTTCTGTAAAGAGTGGTCCGAGAAATTGCGAACCGTGAAATACAAACAATGCATGCAACTGGGTCTAAGGTATGAGCAAAAATATACAAGCGTTAAAGATAGAATCCTAACCTACAAACACTATTTACCATCAGAAAATCAAAACACTGAAAACCCGTCTCAAGGCCGTATTCTATTTATCAGTGGTATTCACGGAGATGAATACTCCGCAATCAGTATTACCTATTTGTGGATGTTGAATATGATGAAACATCAACACCAACAACACTGGCTCTTTTTACCGTTAAGTAATCCTGATGGGTTATTCCGAAACCCTGCTACCCGAATCAATGCCAATGACGTCGACCTCAATAGAAATTTCCCTTCACCAGACTGGAATGATTTAGCAATCAATTACTGGAAAAAGCACACTGGCAAAAATAAACGCCGCTTCCCAGGACCTGGAGCGAATTCTGAACCTGAAACCCAATGGATGGTTGAACTGATTGAAAAGTTCAAACCCGACGCAATTATTTCGGTTCACGCCCCATATGGATTAGTTGATTATGATGGGCCGGAACACGCTGAACCAGGGCGGATTGGAGGATTAAAATATCGTGAATTAGGTACATACCCCGGTTCACTTGGACGCTATGCTGGCGAATATCTCAATATACCTGTATTGACCCTTGAGCTTCGTTCTGCCGGATCAATGCCAAGCGAAAAAGAGATCTACAACATGTGGAGAGATGTTGAAAAGTGGACCGTGACAAAAATCAAAGGAAACCGTTCCAGCAAGCTTGTAAAATTGAAACCGGAAACGGCAAAACAACCATTAGAAAACAATTAGAAAACCAAGCTTAGCTTAAACTAAAAAAAAGCGCCCGGCAGGCGCTTTTTTTATCGTATGGGGCAAGAGTTAACCTAGCCAGATTTAGTGGATACTTCAATTGGATCCTTAGATTCAATCACCACTTCCCAAGCGCCTTTCAGGCCCCTTTTCCAAAACTGGTGAACCAGAGACTGGGACTTCTCACCGGGGAAGGTGACGTAATAAAGACTCTTTTCATTTGGGTAACGGTAAACACTGACTTTATTCCAATCGACTTGGTGCTGATTAGCTTTAAGCCAATTTTTCACATCACTTAAAATCGTGTCACGATTATCGACAAAGTCAAAATCTGCCAACAATCGGTCAGCAATAACCACTGGCGTTGAGAAGGGTACATCGTATTGGCTGAGCAGGGTTTCCATCGCATTATTATTTAACACCACGCACCCCCTGCTGGATTTTGGCGGTCTGATATAAGTATCACTCGGCACACCATGCAACCAAATACCAGAACCCGTTTTACCGTTTTGTTTGTCCCACTCGTTTGGATAATTCAATGGCAAAGCCCCTACGCCATATAAATCAGGCAGGCCTTTACCCGGCAATAAGTCAACCACATGGTAAACCCCCACAGGAGTTCTTAAATCACCTTCGATCTGTTTACCACTGCCTTTTCTGCCCATGGTGACATAGTAGTCAACCACCTGAGTCATTTGTCCCTGCTCATTGCGTTTATAAAGATACAGACGACTCTCTTGAAGACTAACAACAATGATGTGTTTTTGGTTGGCGCTTTTTAGTACGAAGTCTTCAAAGGCAAATGCACTTTGAGTGCCGTCGTTGGCAAACTGCCATCTGACTTGCGCCTCATCCAACAGGTTGCTCACTGAACGTCGATATTTTTTGTGAATTTTCTGGCTTAATCTATGTTGTCCTGCTTTAGCAGCAAGTAGGTCAGCTTTAATCAAATGAGCCAATTTATACTTTGGTGTTTGCTCGCCTAGCTCAGAAAACTGTGAAAGCGCCTGATCCATTTTTAATGAGTGAATCGACTCAAGCCCTGATAGAAGTTTTTGTTCATTGGCAATCACCGAATCAGCCGTAACCGGCTGAGATACGCTCAAAGCGATTGCCAAAACGAGACTTGAACGCTTAAATAAAGTTGGTTTTAAAAAGATGTTAGGAAACACCATAAATCACAACCTCTTGGATAATCTTCCAGTGACCATTTTTCTTATGCCATAACAGCACTTTGTGAATGTCGTCCTTGAAGCGGTCTGAGTGATAGCGTTGGTAAAACTTAACTCTTACTAAATTATTTGAAATCGGCATCACTTCCAACTTATCCGTTTTTACCTTAATAAATTTGGGACCCGTCACACTGGCGTGTCTGCCTTTTTTCCACGAGTCGAGACTCTTGCCATTTTTGGGAATAAACTCATGTTTATCATAAAAAGACAGGTAGCCTTTGATATCTTGATTCGTCCAAGCTTTTCGCCAGTTCTCGGTTGCTTCTTTTACAGATTCTTCTAAGTTTGGTTTTGCTTTTGCAACCAGAACATTTTCATTCGGGATCTGTGCCTTTTTAATATCGAAGTAAAGCAACTCACCAATCGGTGGGTTAACAGGGGTTTTCTTGAATACCTTTTTATAAGCCTGTTGCGCTTCAAAAGTATAGATTTTATTCAAGTTCTCCATGGTGATTGCTATTTGACGGTCTTCTTTGAGAGCTTGATCAAGATGATTTCTCGCCTCATCAAACTTTTTCTGCTTAATCAGAATAACACCAATATTGTTCTGCAACGCGCGTCTTAATTCTGGAATTAAATCTCCAGAGCCGTATAGGGTTCGCCACGTTGTCATCGCCTCATCAAGACGACCTTCTTCAGCCTGCCCTAACCCTAACTGAAATACTTCCGCCTGACTCGATAAGCCATCAACCTTTACATTTTGACTATTTGTATTTGCTTGTACTAGCCCGCCCACACTCAACAGACTAAGAGATAGAAAAAGGGTTTTTACTGTCCAGTTTTTCAGCATCCAGACTTTTTTTGTCTTAAGGTTAATCACTTGCAACACTACTAATTAATACGGGTTAAGAAAACAGGGAATAAATCACCCCCATTCTATCGCAAATCCCCTATTCCAACCATATTAGTTTTTAATGTTTTAATTTCATCACGCAACTGCGCAGCGACTTCAAAATCAAGGTCTTTAGCCGCTTGATACATTTTTTTCTCAAGCTTTTTAATATGCGATGCAAGTTCTGCTGGGCTCATCGCTTTTTGTTTCCCATAATCGGCAGAGGTTTCAGCGACTTTTTGGCGACTACCGCCTTTTGAGCCCCTTGTGGCATAAGGAGAATCCTCGAGAATATCACTGACTTTTTTATTTAAGCCTTTAGGTGTGATCTGGTTTTCCTCATTGTATTGGATCTGTTTTGCACGACGACGTTCTGTTTCATCAATCGCCGTTCGCATTGATCGAGTGATCTTGTCAGCATAGAGGATCGCCTTACCCTCTACATTTCGAGCCGCACGTCCAATGGTCTGAATTAATGAGCGCTCTGAACGTAAAAAGCCCTCTTTATCCGCATCTAAAATCGCCACCAAAGAAACTTCTGGAATATCTAAGCCTTCTCGAAGAAGGTTGATCCCAACCAAAACATCAAATTCACCAAGGCGGAGATCTCTAATTATTTCAATACGCTCGACCGTATCAATATCGGAGTGCATATAGCGAACCCTCACTTGATGGTCTTCAAAGTATTCAGTTAAGTTTTCTGCCATTCTTTTGGTCAGGGTGGTCACCAGAACCCGCTGTCCCGCTTCGGCACGAACCCTAATCTCTCCCAGCAGGTCATCAACCTGAGTCGTGGCGGGCCTAACTTCTAAAATAGGATCTAACAAGCCCGTCGGGCGCACAACTTGTTCGACAATAGCCGAGCAGTGTTCTGCTTCATAATTTCCGGGGGTCGCCGAGACAAAAATCGACTGCGGCATTAATCGTTCAAATTCTTCAAACATCAAGGGGCGGTTATCCAGTGCCGAAGGCAGTCTAAAACCGTAACCCACCAAATTCTCTTTACGAGAGCGATCGCCTTTATACATCCCGCCAATTTGTGGAATGGTCACGTGACTTTCGTCAATGACTAATAATGAGTTTTTAGGAAAGTAGTCCATTAAAGTTGGCGGTGGCTGACCAGCATCGCGACCAGAAAGGTATCTCGAGTAATTTTCAATCCCCGTGCAATAGCCAAGTTCCACCATCATCTCTATGTCTAGCTTTGTTCGTTCTTCTAGACGCTGCGCCTCTACGAGCTTGTTCATTGAACGGAGTTGTTCTAAACGGTCCTTTAGCTCAACCTTAACTTTTTCTACCATCTCCAAAACACGTTCTCTTGGCGTGACATAGTGAGATTTAGGATAGACTGTGACCCGTGTTGGACGCGTTAAGACTTCCCCCGTTAAAGGGTCAAACCACGCAATACTTTCGACCTCGTCATCAAAAAGTTCGATTCGCACGGCATACTCTTCTGCTTCCGCAGGAAAAATATCGATCACGTCGCCTCTGACGCGAAAGGTTCCGCGCCAGAGTTCAACATCATTGCGGGTATACTGCATGGAGGTCAGCCTTGCCAAGATATCTCTTTGGCTAATCGAATCTCCCAGTCGCAATTGAAGAATCATCTTCAAATACATCTCAGGATCCCCCAAACCATAAATCGCAGAAACCGTGGCGATTAATATCACATCGTCTCGCTCCATCAACGCTTTGGTGGCTGACAAACGTAACTGTTCAATTTGCTCATTGACTGACGAGTCTTTTGAAATATAGGTATCAGAGGCGGGAACATAAGCTTCAGGCTGATAATAGTCATAGTAAGAGACAAAGTACTCGACCGCATTATTGGGAAAGAATCCCTTCATTTCACCATAAAGTTGAGCCGCCAACGTTTTGTTATGCGCGAGGATAATGGTCGGTCGCTGCACGGTCTTAATAACATTAGCCACCGTAAAAGTTTTACCCGATCCAGTCACCCCGAGTAAAGTCTGGTAGGCCTCGCCGTGTTCAATCCCTTCGACAAGCTCTGCGATCGCTGTTGGCTGGTCGCCATTGGGTTGATATTGCGAAGAAAGTTCAAACGCCTTTGACACAAATAAATCCTTTAAAAATCAGGTGAAAATCCAGTAAAATGGGATGATTAACTCGTGCCTTGACCCAGTCAAAAATCACGAAACAACTATTATACCTTTTCATATTTCTGCGGAGAAAATCAATCCATGGCCAAGCTGTCTGATCGTGTCAATCGTGTAAAACCATCCCTCACCCTTGTTATCACCGCCAAAGCGCAAGAACTAAAGCGAGCAGGAAAAGACATTATCAGCTTAGGAGCTGGAGAACCTGATTTTGATACCCCAGATCATATCAAGGCTGCTGGAATTGCTGCGATTGAGAATGGTGAAACCCGTTATACCGCTGTTGATGGAACCGCCGACCTAAAAGAGGCCATCATTGCAAAGTTCAAACGCGATAATGGTTTGAACTATGAGATGAATCAAATCCTAGTCTCCTCTGGGGGAAAGCAAAGTTTTTATAACTTGTGTCAGGCTGCACTCAATGATGGTGATGAAGTCATCATCCCTGCACCATACTGGGTTTCATACCCAGATATGGTTCTACTTGCTGGGGCAAAACCGATCATAATTGAAGCCGGTATTAAGCAAGGTTTTAAAATCACCGCAGGCCAATTATCCGCAGCTATTACCCCTAAAACAAAAATGCTAGTCCTCAACAGTCCATCAAACCCAACGGGTGCGGTCTATACACCGGAAGAGCTGAAAGCGATTGGAGACATCCTGAAGCAGCACTCTGAAATCATTATCGCTTCGGATGATATGTATGAGCACATTATGCTTGGAGAGACTAAGTTCACCAATATCTTAGAAGTGTGCCCAGAACTGAATGACAGAACTGTTGTGATGAATGGTGTTTCTAAAGCCTACTCTATGACTGGCTGGCGAATCGGTTACGCTGGTGGCCCTGTAGATTTGATTGCAGGCATGCGTAAAGTTCAATCGCAGAGCACTTCAAACCCTTGTTCGGTGTCTCAAGCTGCTGCCGTTGAGGCCCTAAATGGTTCTCAAGAGTGTATTCAAGTCATGCTTGTTGAATTTAAGAAGCGTCATGATTATGTGGTTGAACGCATCAACAACTTGCCTGGGTTCAAATGTATCCGAGCCGCAGGTGCTTTCTATGCTTTTATGGATATTTCTGAAGCCATGGTGACTAAAGGCTATAAGACCGATGCTGACTTTGTTGAAGCCTTGCTGGAACAACAGCTTGTCGCAGCTGTGCCAGGTTCAGCCTTTGGGGCAGATAACCATATGCGAGTTTCTTTTGCGACCAGTATGGAAAACCTTGTCAATGCACTTGACCGAGTCGAAGCATTTCTAAATAGCTAAAAAACTCTTTGAATTTTAGACGATACAAACGAAAGGCCTGATATCAGGCCTTTTTTGTTCTCCACTGAAAAAAATATTAGTCTGGAGTGTCAATCACTTCTTTCCCTTAAAAATACAGGAAACCTAGGTAAACCGTTTTTTGTGATTCCCATATATTGGAACGTGACTTTTGCCCCTTTTGCAGGAGGGTGCTCTCTATTCAGATCCGAGAGGCCGCTGCCTATTTTAATAACCTGCGGATTTCTATAATCCAAATCTTTGAATAGTCTTTTAATTTGAGCGGGCAGGAGTTGACATTTAAGGGCCCCCACTTGACCTTTATACTTTCCCTTGCCATCGGTATAACCCACCACTGTGCATTCAGCATCCTGCTTGTGTTTAACCTTTTGAATCACCTGTTGACGACCGGATAAAAAAGGCTGTTTTGGGTCTCTTATTACTAAGCCTTCGCCACCTATGCGAATCATCGCTTGTAGTACCTTTTTGACCTGATGATGAGAGTAGACTGGCTTTTGTTCAATCAGTTTAAGGTGAGTAACAGGGTTCTGCTTTAGATAGCTTTTTAGAACATCAAGTCTCTGGAAAAGGTCTCCAGATTGATTAGGGACTTCAAAAATATAATAGCGTATTTTTCGCCAGTCTTTCGAAGGCTCGGAATCGCGAACAATAGAAACCGTTTCAGCAAACTTTTGTCTACCCAGCCACAATTCGCCATCAAGCTTAAAATCAGGTAAAGGTTGTACAAACCATTCAGGCGCTTGAATAGGATGACCATTTCGAGTCTTAAGATTCATGCCGTCCCAATAAGCTCGGACACCATCGAGCTTCTCACTCATTACCCAACCCTTAATATCTTGCTGAGGGCTATATTGGTCTAATTGAAATAAATTGGGTTCTGACTGACTTGGCTCACCTGATATACCAAGATTAAAAAAGAAAAAGCCCAGTAACAGGACCAGGCTTTTAATTTGAAGATTCCGCACGGAAGCTAGTCTTTGAATTTCAGATCCGTGGATATCTTGCTTAGCGTTTTTTCTCCGATACCCTTTATCTGGAGTAGGTCTTCAGGTTTAGAGCATTTTGATTCATGACAGAGTTTAACAATAGCTTGAGCTTTGACAGGACCAATACCTGGTAGGGCATTTGAGATTTCATCTGCCGTCGCTTTATTGACATTGATGGGGGCTGCCAGCGCAGTTGTAACGGTTAAAAAAATAGAGGTGAAAAGCGATAGGATAAGTTTCAATTTCATAGGTTATTCTCCATAAAATAAAAAGTGCGTTTTGTTACGTAACAAAACGTACTAAAGAGAATAACATAGAATAAATACAATTTTACGTATTTTTACCCGCTGAAATATAATCTACAATTCCTGAACGGTGAGAAAATCCAGAAACGGTGGTTGATAATAATTGGGTAACTTCTCTATAGTCATGACCTTCAATGCTGCTTGAAAGTTGTTCAAATACCTTTTGAATTTCATCATAAGGTAAATAATCTTCATGAGCTTTCATAATTCGAGGATGCTCTGTACCGTCAACGCCATCTCCAATCAAGAGTTCTTCGTAGAGCTTCTCTCCAGGTCGAAGGCCTGTATATCTAATTTCAATATCGCCATGACCTTCAGAGTCGATTATCTCTAGCCCCGACAAACGAATTAACTTTTCTGCCAACTGAGAAATCTTAACTGGTTCGCCCATATCTAAGACAAAAACATCTCCACCGACCCCCATCGATCCAGCTTGAATGACCAAGGAGGCTGCTTCAGGAATCGTCATAAAATAGCGTGTAATCTCTTTATGCGTTACTGTAACAGGGCCGCCCTGCTCAATCTGCTTTTTGAACAAAGGGATAACTGAACCAGAAGAACCCAAAACATTACCAAAACGGACCATTACAAAACGTGTATCAGAGTATTTATCTTGAAGTGATTGTAAACTCATCTCAGCCAGACGTTTACTCGCTCCCATAAAATTAGTCGGCCTAACAGCTTTGTCAGTCGAGACCAAGACAAAGTTTTTCACACCTTTTTCTGCCGCCAATTCCGCTATGGTTGCGGTTCCAAATGTATTGTTTTCGATACCCTCTGCAATATTGTGCTCAACTAAAGGTACATGCTTATAGGCCGCTGCATGATAGATCGTATCCGGATTAAACTGATCGAGGATTGTCGCTAGCTTTATTCGATTTTTAACATCCCCCAAAATCGGTAGAATTTCAACATCCAAGTGCTTGGCATTTATATATTGTTCAAGTTCATGATGAATAGAATAGAGTGCGAATTCACTGATTTCATATATCAGCAACTTTCTCGGTTGTTGACGAATAATTTGGCGACATAACTCAGAGCCAATCGAGCCTCCACCTCCAGAGACAAACACAATTTGATCTAGGATGCATTGATCTAACAGCGATCGTTCGGCTGGGACTTCCTCTCGCCCAAGCAAATCTTCAATACTGACCTCTCGAATATCAGAAAAAGAGACCTTTCCATCTACAATTTCCTCCAAACTCGGTAGAGTCGAAACTTTTACGGGGTGCGGTGCCAACCAATTCAAAACTTCTTGCCTCTGTACCGAATTGTAATGCGGCACCGCCATCAAAACCTCATGCACATTAAAGCGATCAATCAGACTCTCTAAATCGTCACGACCATAAACCTTAATTGATCCAATTTTTTGATTATGAAGACTAGAATCATCATCTATAAAGGCAACCACACATTTTGTAGGCAAACCTAAAATGGTCTGCATTAGCTGATTTCCTTCTTTACCTGCACCAAAAATAACAATTGATGCTTCTTGTTCTTTTTCACCAGTCAGTCTAAGCAAAGCCCATCTGGCCATTAATCTTGAGCCCGTGATATAAAGAATAGCCATCAACCAAGCGATAATAAATGCAGAGCGTGGATAGTGCAGCTCAAGAAACATCATCACTACTGCCCAAGCCAAAAAGCTAAGAGACACGGCAGCAAAAACCGTTAAATAGAATCGATGACTAATATATCTAATAACCGCTCGGTAAAGGCCAAGCTTGATTAAAATAGGTAGTATCAAGACTGGCAACGCTATAATTGAAAGCCAAAATGTACCAAGATCAAATTCAACGACCCCAAGTCTGAGCCAAACTGACGATATAGCGACAAAAAGTAGAGCTGTCACATCTATGAAAATTGAGATTACTCTTTTTTTCCACCGTGGAAGCTTAACAACACTTTCCAAACTAAGTATCAATGAGAAACTCCATCGCGTTTAATCACTTTTAAAAAGGTAAGCCAAATTATCTGAATATCAAAAAAGAGGTTATGTTTATTTTTATACTCTAAATCAAGCTTCACCTTTTCAGGAATTGGCAATTCATCTCTACCATTAACCTGAGCCCAACCCGTCAAACCAGGCAGTAGTTCATGAACACCACAATCCGTTCGCAATGCAATAAGGTCATCTTGATTAAATAATGCAGGCCTTGGCCCAACAAAACTCATCTCACCTTTCAAAATACACCAGAGCTGTGGCAATTCGTCTAGACTAGACCTCCTTAAAAAATCACCAATCGGTGTTAAAGCACTATTAGGATCTTTTAATAGGTGAGTCGCTACTGCTGGAGTATCAACGTTCATACTTCTAAACTTTGGCATTTTGAAGATTGTGTTATTAATCCCTAGTCTATCGGACCAATATAGAATAGGGCCTTTAGAGGTAATTTTTACAGATAGAGCAACTACTATCGCGGGAATTAAAAGGAGGAATAATGCAAATACTACAAAAAATATATCAAACGCTCTTTTCATTCTTTAAGCCTAAAAACCTAGTTCTTCCTAATCAATCAGTACAGACAACTTCTTGGCAAGCTTAGCATAATCATAATTATTAACTGCATACGAGTGTCCACTCTGGCCAAGTTTGTTTCTTTCATCAGCAGACATATCTTTAAGCTTGATTACCGCTTCAACAATTGCATCAACATTATTGGCAGGTACACAAACCCCCGCATTCGCCTCTTTAACAGCATCATGACTACCTGAATAAGCATGAATTATAGGTTTTGTAGAGAACATATATTCAGGTAGTTTATTAGGAGCAATTCCAAATCGATAAATAGGCTCGTCATTCCATCCAATAAAACAAACATCAAAAAATGACAGCATTGACTGAACCTTTGTCTTCTCAATTGCATCCAAAAATACAACATTTTTCTGTCCAGCGGTTTTGTCAATTAGGCTTTGTTTTTCTTTACCATTTCCAACTAAAACAAAAACTACATCATGATCATGACTTAAAGCTTTTGTAGCTTCAATAAATGAATCCAAAGCGTTGGCAACACCAAAAGTTCCTGTATATCCAACCAAAAACTTGTTTCTTGGTATTTTTTTTACCAAATCCTTTTCTAGAGGCTTAGCAAAAGAAACCTCTTCATAATCAAAACCATTAGGTATCCAGTGAAACTTTTGAGGATTAAGTCCCCTAGTTAGCATATGCTCAATTGCATTTGGCAAATTAGACAAGACTAGATCTGAATCTTTATATGCCTTATCTTCAATCCACTGCATAAATCGAATAAGTAGGTGCTTAGGGGAGATGCCACCTAACTCAATCAATGTAAGAGGCCAAATATCTCTAACTTCAAACAGAAGCTTCGTATTATGCTTTTTTGCCAACCATTTTGCTGATAAAAAAGGGATTAAAGAAGGCGAACTAAACAAAATAGCATCCGGTCGTTCTTGAGTTACATTGGGAAGCTTTAATAACCTCCAAGAAAAAACAAACCAGTTAAATACCCTCTTCTTATCATGTGCAGAATCATACCTTGGTGTTTTTACCCAGACAAAACTAAAGTTTTCCGTTATTTCTTCTAACAAAAAATCATCTTTTACAATAGGAGGCTTCCTTAATAAATGCGTATAGCTTGCAGCGACAAGGTAGACTTTGTGACCTTGTTTAGCAAGCTCCTTTGCCAAATAGAAATGCCTGCCAGCATAGCCTGTTTGTGGCGAAGAAGCATATTGGTTTAGGATCCAAACAGTCTTTGGTTTAATCGCCATTCAAAAGATCCAAAACAATATTTTCTGAGGCCATCCCTCCACCATATAAAGCTTCCCCCATATTTTCTATTGCGAGTTGCCTTGACTGCTTATAGGCATCTATAATCATATTGAAATCCGCACCTACGAGCTGGTTTACGCCAATTTCAACCAACTCGATCCATTCAGTTTCATCTCTTAACGTAATACACGGCTTATTAAAAAAATATGCTTCTTTTTGCAACCCACCACTATCCGTCATAACTAAAGAACAATTATCAATCAACCACACCATATTCAAATAACCAACAGGATCAATAATATTTAAATTGCTTATATCATATTTGCCATTTTGTATAATTTTCTTGGTTCTTGGGTGAAGAGGTAAAACAACCTGAGTGTGTTTTGATATTTCATTAATAGCCGATACGATAGCTTCCAAACGTTGAGGATCATCGGTATTTTCAGCGCGATGTATTGTACTTAAAACAAACTCATCATCGATGTCCAGCCCTACAGGTTTTTGAGCAAGCTTTTTATAAAAAATTGCACCGTCCTGCATCACATCTCCCGACAAGACCACTTTTGCATCATTTTGCCAACTTTCAACGCCTTCATGTGCAAGATTAGCCACAGCTGTTTTAGTTGGGCAAAACAGAGTTGAGCTGACTCGATCTGTCAAAATCCGATTGACCTCTTCAGGCATATGCATATTGAATGAACGTAAACCGGCTTCTATATGAGCTATTTTGATATGAAGCTTTGAGGCTGCCAAAGCACCTGCCAAAGTTGAGTTGGTATCTCCATAAACAATAACCCAATCAGGTTCTTCTTTAAGAAGAATCTCTTCAATTTTTTCGATCATTTGCCCTGTCATTGCCCCATGTGATTTCCCGCCTATTCCAAGATAATAATCGGGTTTAGGAATCTGCATTTCTTCAAAAAACACTTCACTCATATTAGAATCGTAATGCTGTCCTGTGTGTAGGATGATCTCTTGGACATCTACGCCACTATTTTGATGTCTCAGAATTTCTCGGCTAACAGAACCGGCCTTAATAAATTGAGGGCGTGCGCCTAATATAGTGACAATTTTCATCAGGATATGTCTTTATATAAATTAAAAAGTTTTTCTTCTTCTAGAAACCAATTGTATTTTTCTTCAACTGCTTGACGTCCATTAGCCCCCATTCTTTCTGCTTCCTCTGAATGTTCAATTAGATATTTAATTGCTGACCCGATTTCTTTTGAGTCAAGGGGATCTACACAAATTCCACAATCACTGCCTTCAACAATTTGACGCCATAAAGGGAAATTAGATGTAATGACAGGAACACCTGCACTCATATACTCAAACATCTTATTTGGTTGTGCATCTATATGGTTTGGCGCTGGTAAAAAAGTCACCAATCCAGCTTTAGAGCGTGCCAAAACTTCATTAACCTCTTGTCGGTTAATAAACCCCAATTCATTAACTCTAGACCAAGACTCATAGTTTTTCACCTTATTTTCTGTGACTTTCTCACTAAAATTTCCAGCAATATTTAATATCACGCCTTCAGTAAAGCCCATTGCTAGAACAACCTCTTCAATTCCTCTTATCTTTGCTATTCCGCCGATATAGGCAACTTCACTTTTCTTATCAGCCCAATTACTCGTATTGGCAAGCTCATCAAGTAAAGGGAAGTTATTTATATCAATACAATTTGGATTTATTTGCAGGAATTTATCTCGAATAACCGGTGTTGCAGTAACAATTGCATCAAACTTGGGGCAAATCCAACGTTCATAAAGCGAAAATAAATTAGATAGAATAAATTTAGCAGGCTTATTAAGGTACGGTTTTCCTAATAACTGTTTAGGAAGGTCTTCATGTGCATCAAAAATTACAATCTTACCAAGAGCTTTTAGTTTCACCCCAATAGGCATTAACTCTGGATCATGCAGGTGATATATATCTGCATCCAACTCTTTTGACTTTTTAAACACACGGTTAACCGTTCTTGTCATTCTAGATAGGCGCCCCCCCTTTTTAGCGCCTACATCAAAAATAGCCACTCCGTTTTTAACTTCATCACCAAACCCGTCCGCCACGACTAATGAAACGACATAATCATACTGTGCTAATGACGAACACATTTTAAGAAAAATTCGAGTGTCATAACGTGGATGTGCAGATGTGAGGTGGACGACTCTTTTATGCTCTATCACCACAGGTCCCCTTTAAAACCATTTATTTTCCTTTGCATAAAAACCCCTTTATTTAGAATTTTATAGCCAACTCACACTTTATTTCATCAAGTACTTGCTCCACACTGTCACAAGAAATGTCATAAGGTGAATAAAACAACCTTTCAAAGCCCGTATCTTTGATTAAATTATCCGTTTCCTGCTTTAGGAAAAAAGCAGGAGATAAAAAGATGGTCTTTAGACCATATTCAGACCTGTCTGTAATTAGAGAAGCTGTTGGCAAAACAGTAATCGCAATTTCTGATTCAAAAATATTACTGATACCTTCTAATTTCTCACCGTAAAAACAAACATCATTATCTATAAACTTCTCAAAGGGAGAGCATATCCCATTTTCTCGAGCTCTCAATTCACACGGATGGAGATAAATAGCCATTTTGAATTTATTTTCTTTACAGAATTGAAGGGTCATCTTTAATAAATCAATTTCAAGCTCAGCTTCAAATCGTAGAGGAGTCTCCAAATGAAGGTTAAGCTTGTCTGTATCTTCAATACTAAAACCAGTCTCAAAATCTCGCATCCACCAACCCTCAGTAAAAAAACCAATCTCATATTTTTTTTGGCTTTGGTCGAATTGATCCAGATATAGCTGAGCAGAATTTCCTACTTTAACCACTTTCTCTTCAGAAAAGTCAGCTACCCCTTTCTTCTTGAGAATTTCTAGCTCTTTTAAATGCGTTTCATTACGGATAGCAATATTAACCCCTTGAAAATCACCATGCTTTTTAAGGGTGTTGACACTTGGATCATTTAAGACGGCAACAAAATATACCTGTTCATTTTTTAAGCTCGAAAGAAGAGCATACATTGACGGGGAATGAACACCAATAAGATAGAGTTCATTGACTCTTAAACTTGAATTTAATGCAAGCCTATATCTAAAAAACCGGCTCAAGGAAGCGTACCGAACTAAAGATAAATCAAACAGAGAAAACAAAGCAATAACGATGTTCGATATATAGATAAGCCAAAATTTACAATTTAAAACAGAAACTCTTATATTTTTCACATCTAGCGCATCAAGCTTTTTACCAATTGCATATTCAGCCTCTTGTTGTACTTTTTCGCTGGTTACAATCGAAGCATAAAAATCAGACTCTTTCTCTATTGAAAAAGTAAATTTAACTCCAGACAACCTAACCAAGCTGTATACAAGACCAAGACGATCATACAAAAAAGCTAACAGATAATTATCTCTTATTCCCACTAGCCTGTTTTTTAAATAGCTTTCTTGCTTAACACTTTTATTTCTAAAGAATAAAAGAATAATTAATTTTATAAACATTCTATATGCCTATCATCATAATGCACTCAATTTTACAGGTTTAGCAACCGCAC
>CAZJPO010000020.1:0-17813 GCA_964547865.1 uncultured Thiosulfatimonas sp. | reverse complement strand
TCTGGTAATGACTCTATTTTTTCTGTCAGTGTCACGGGAAGCCCGGTCAATTCATCTTATCAAGTTGAATCACGACAATTGGCGCAAGCCCATACCTTAGTGTCCAACAAAGTGTTTAGTTCTATGTCGGATACCGTTTCGTCGGGAACCTTGAGTTTGACAGTGGGCGGCTCTACAAAAGACATTACTGTCGATGCCTCAAATAACACCCTTGAAGGTTTGCAGCGTGTGATCAACAACGGTGATTACGGTGTGAATGCATCCATTATCAATAATGGTAGTGGTTACCAAATGATGTTTACCTCAAAAAATACTGGGGCAGCGAATGAAGTGAGTGTCTCAGGTCTCGCAGACTTTGATACCGATGGTTTGACGACTACTTCCTATGCACAAGATGCGATTATGGTGCTGAACGGTTTAGCGGTGACCAGTACAACTAATACCTTTGATAATGTCATTGATGGACTTTCCATCCAATTGAAATCGGCTAGCTCTTCGTCTCAAAGTAGCTTACAAGTTGGCCAAGATACACAAGGTATTGTGGATACCGTCAGCTCGTTTGTTGATGTTTATAATCAGTTAGATACGATTCTAGATGAGTTGGGATCTTATGAAGAGTTAACCAGTGATCAACTGGAGGATCCAGATTTTGAATACTTTGGTGACTTGGCTGGATCCTCTCTATTGCGAGAGTTGAGAAGTCAGTTGAAAAGCTCTCTGAGCGGGGCCATTGATGAATTAAGCGAACCCTATAACTCTCTAGCAGTGGTGGGAGTCTCTTTTGATAGAGAAGGGGTTATGCAGTTAGATGAGTCTCAGTTGAATTCAATTGTGACAGCCGACTTAGATGCCATCGCCAAGTTATTCTCAAAAGGAGGCTCCTCTGACGATCCGTTAGTCAATGTGATTGGTGGTAATGAGAATACTGAGACTGGTAACTACAGTCTGGAAGTCACACAACTAGCTGAAAGGGCCTCGGTAACCGGTGGAGCGGTCACTTACGCCGCGAATGAGTACCGTCTTGGCGCCTCAAGAGTATTAGACCCTCAGGCGAGTTTAACCCTTGATGCTGGCGCACAGTTTGATTTAACAATTAATGGCACGACGGAAACCGTGGCGCTTACCGCAGGGACTTACGCCGATAAAGACGCCGTTGCCGCTGAGATGCAAGCTCAGATAAATACGGCCTTTACCGCGTCAGGTTATACAGCGTCGGTGGCCTTTGATATCGCGGATGGTCGTTTTGAGTTTACAACGGCGAATGGGACGATCAGTGCAGCAAATGCTGCAAATCTGACTAATCAAGGGTTATCAAATGTTGCTTATACAGGTGATCAGCTCATCGATATGAGTGGTGCTGATGCGACCTTTGATGTGGTGGTGGATGGTTCTACCTCTGTGAATGCCTCCCTACAGGCAGGTAAATATACACTTGATGAATTGGCTAACAAGCTTCGTACGACCGTAAATGGTTTATCTGAGGTTCAGGCGCAGGGAGCGGAAATTAGTGTTTCGACAGACGGCGGTGCCTTAGGTATTTCCTCCAACCGTTTTGGTGCAAACTCTAGTTTGACTCTTTCTAACTTTACAAATTTTGCCAACGGAGGCTTGACTGCTGATTTAACCGATACCGGTCAAAATGTCGATGGCACCATTACCACTGCGCTTGGTACCTTAAATATTGGGGCCTATGCAGATACGAATGATGGTCGAAAAGTGACGGTTTCTGATTTTGCGGTCATTGGTGGCGAAGCAGCAGAGGTTAGAGGTCTGTCTTTTGAAGTCTTAGGGGGGCTCACGGGGGCAAGAGGTTCAGTCACTTTTGCGCAAGGGTTCGCCAGTAGAATGGAAGAAACGATTTCCAACTTGCTAGAGGATGATGAGGGATTAGTCTTACAGCGAATGGATTCCTTAAACTCTAAACTAGACGACTACGAAGAGAAAACGGAAAAAATTGATGCTCGCTATGAAACCTTATTGTTGAGGTATCAATTACAGTTTTCAGCGCTTCAGACTATTTTGTCAAGTTCCGAGCAGACGAGAGACTATCTGACAGCAACTTTTAATAGTGACAGCTGATTTATAAATTAAATAAGTATCGTTAAAAACAATAATAAAGGAACAGTGGTATGAATATGGCATTGAAAAATAAATTTGCAGCGCAGTATGCAAACAATTATGTAGAGACCGCCGTATCTGAAGCAAGTCCTCACAAACTTGTCGAAATGCTATATGACGGGGCGATCAAGCATTTAAAAATTGCCAAGGTGTTCTTCGAGCAACGCAACTTTGAAAAAAAATCTGAGCACGTTAATAAAGCCCTATCTATTGTGACCGCGCTTAAAGCCGGCGTCGATGTTGAAAAAGGCGGCGAAGTAGCTGAAAATCTATTTGAGTTATACGATTATTGTCATCGATTGATTTTTAAAGCTTCTGCTGCGAATGATACTGAAGCGCTCGATGAGGTTGTTGAACTTCTGGAGTCTTTAGATGATGCTTGGAAAAGTCTTCCTGAGCAGTACAAAAAAGCCTCTAAACAACAGATTGACTCGATTGGAGCCTAGTTTGGATTCTGCTGAAAAAGTAAAACTTTATCTGCTGTCTCAGTCAAAGAATATGGTGAATGCGGCCAATAATGAAGATTGGACTCGATATTCTGAGATTGAAGGTGCTTGGAAGGAGGTTTTGACTGAAGCCTCCAAATCCCATGCAGAAATGTTTAACAGTATCACCCCGGCCCTATTGGATGACATAGCCGAAATACAGGAAGCTTTGAAACGTTCTCAAAAGTCGCTTTATGGCAATGTCAAAGACTTAGTTCAGAGTCGAAAATCAATCAAAAAGTACCTTGAATAATTCAAGCGATTTATTTATTCAAATCCTATGAAAAGTACTGAATTTAGCGATTTCTGAGTTGAATTCAGTTTTTTTATGCCAAAATTTTGACATCCATTGAAAAGCAGTATATAAAAGGGAACTAGGTGTCTAATTTCTTTAAATAACGGCTTCTTTAAATAACGGCGGCTAGATGTCAGAAAATATATTTGCCTCACTCGTTGGAAGTGGTCCAGCGATGCAACAAGTCAAAAAACTTATTCTCCAAGTTGCGGAAACCGATGCAACGGTCTTGATTTTAGGTGAATCAGGAACCGGTAAAGAAGTGGTCGCTCAAGCACTTCATAATGTCTCTAATCGAAACAAAAAAGCTTTTATTCCAATTAACTGCGGCGCGATTCCTGGCGAGTTGCTTGAAAGCGAGTTATTTGGTCATGAAAAAGGGGCTTTTACTGGGGCGATCACGGCGCGAAAAGGCCGCTTTGAAATGGCAGAGAAAGGGACCATTTTTCTTGATGAAATTGGTGATATGCCTTTGCCAATGCAGGTCAAGCTTTTAAGAGTTCTACAAGAGCGTATTTATGAACGTGTTGGCGGTAACAAGAGTTTTCAGTGTGATGTGCGTGTCATTGCAGCGACCCATCGCAATCTAGAAGACCAGATTAGTGCGGGCAATTTTCGCGAAGACTTGTTCTATCGATTGAATGTTTTTCCGATTGAAATTCCCTCATTAAAAGAACGTCCAGAAGATATACCTGAATTATTTGAATTTATGTTCAAGCGCTTGGTTGAGAATGGTAGAAAGGCTCCGGATCTAAGTGAAAAATCACTGGTTTCCTTACAGGCTTACCCTTGGCCGGGTAATGTTCGAGAGTTGGGGAATTTGGCTGAAAGGCTGTCTATTTTGTTCCCAGGTTTACCCGTTGACTACGATGATTTGCCTGTGAAATATCAGGTTGAAATTGAGGATGATGCGGTTTTAATTAAACCAAGTGTTGTTGAAGCACAAGCGGAACCCGAAAAAGTGGTGGCAGAAGCCCGAAAACCGAATTCAGACGCTATGCTTGAAGAGACTCCGTCCACTACGGAAAGTGAATTTATGCAAGTCAACGGCGATGCGGGCTTCACCCCAAACTTGCAAGACGGCTTAAATTTAAAGTCATACTTGGTTGAAATGGAAGTTCAACTGATTCAAAAGGCTTTAACACAGACGGATGGCAATGTCTCCCAGGCCGCGAAATTACTTCAAACCAATAGAACAACTTTGGTTGAAAAAATCAGAAAATATGAACTCAATTAAGAGATAAAAAACTTGTGATTAACGAAGTTGAACAACAGCGGTTGAATGAGTTAGAAGAGGCCTTTAAGCTCTTTAACGAAACCTCAATGCAGTTGACGTCTTCTTATGAGTCTCTGCAAGAACAAGTTGAAATCCTCCAGGTACAACTTAAAGCCAGTGATCAGGAAAAGAAACAGCTGGCCGATCACCTTGTTCGACTTCTAGCGCTCTTGCCAGCAGGGGTGATCGTCCTAAACCCTCAAAATAAAATCCTTGAAATGAACCCAAGTGCTGAGAGAATCCTAGGACTTGATGCCCTGGGTCGAGATTGGGACATCGTGATCATGAATGCGTTCTACAGCACGAATGATGCGGGAGAATTGGTCACACATGATAACCACTATTATCAGACTTCAGAAACCCCGCTAGATGACAGCGAAAGTAAGATTGTCCTCATTCAAGACGTGACTGAGGCGCGTCAGCTTCGCGAACATATTAGCCGTCATCAACGCTTGCACTCTATGGGAGAAATGGCCGCTTCGCTCGCCCATCAAATTCGTACGCCGCTATCATCTGCCTTGTTGTATGTATCGCAAATGAATTCTGATCAACTTGATCCTGATAAACGAGAACACTTTGTCGGCAAAGCTCTAAATAGCTTGAACCATTTGGAGTCCTTGGTAAAGGACATGCTGCAGTATGCGAAGGGTGGGAAGGGAAGTGATCGTCCGGTTAAAATTGATGACTTAATGAAAGTATTGGAGCAGGCGGTTGAGTCACCGGTGCAAGTATCCAATAGCACGATTCAATTTAATGCTTTTATGCCGAATATGATTGTTCTGGGAGATATGGATGCTCTGGCGACTGCCTTGCAGAATCTAATAAATAATGCGATTGATGTCGTGGGCAAAAAAGCGCGAATTGAAGTGACGGTTAACAAACTTTCAGAACATAGAGTGGATATTGTCGTCAGCGATCAAGGTCCTGGTATAGAGGTTGAAAAGTTAGAAAAGATTTTTGAACCATTTTACACCAGTCGCGCAAAAGGCACGGGGCTCGGGTTGGCGGTTGTTAGGGCCATTGCCGAGGCTCATAATGGAGAAGTGTGGGTGAAATCGATTGTGGGTTACGGTTCTCAGTTTGGTCTGAGATTACCGTTGACCTCTAAAGAAGAGTTAGGGATGGATTCATGAGTATTGCCAAAATTTTAGTGGTTGAAGATGATTCTGAGCTTCAAGAAGCTTTAGTCGACACCTTGTCTCTTAATGGATTTGAAGTCATGAGTGTGAGTAGTGCGGAAGAAGCCATCTCGATGCTGAATGATGAAATCGGTATGGTGTTTACAGATATTCGTATGGACGGTATGGATGGCTACGATTTAATGATGCGAATTCGTGCGGCTAAACCCTATCTTCCCATTGTTTTAATGACGGCTTATGGCACGATTGAACAGGCGGTAGATGCGATGAAAGCCGGGGCTGTAGATTATATCGTCAAGCCTTTTGAGGCGGGGGTACTGGTTGAAAAGGCCAAGGCGTACTTTAACCGCGATGCCTCAAACGAAGACGACTTTATTGTCGCAGACCCCGCAACCCAGCAACTCAAGACCATGGCTAAAAAAGTCGCTGAGAGCGATGCCAGTGTCATGATCAGTGGTGAAAGTGGAACGGGAAAAGAGGTGCTGGCACGTTATATCCATAATCAGTCAGCGCGAGCAAAACAACCTTTTGTCGCTATTAACTGCGCGGCAATCCCTGAGAGCATGTTGGAAGCCACCCTATTTGGCTACGAGAGAGGCGCCTTTACCGGTGCAGCTAAAGCGATGCCGGGTAAATTTGAGCAAGCACAGCGCGGTACGATCTTCTTAGATGAAATCGGTGAGATGAAACCGGACCTACAAGCTAAGTTGCTTCGCGTGTTGCAAGAGATGGAAGTTGAACGTATCGGAAGTACAAAAACCATTGACTTAGATGTCAGGGTGTTAAGTGCTTCTAATGTCGATATGAAAAAAGCGATTAAAGACGGCACGTTTAGAGACGATTTGTTTTATCGCTTAAATGTCTTTCCTATGGGGCTACCGGCTTTAAGAGCGCGGCCACGAGATATTGCGGCGATTGCCGATCGATTGATTCAAAGACACTGTGGTTCGAATCGTGTTCAACCCATGATCTCTGCCCAAGCGATGAAACGCTTAATTGAATATAAATGGCCAGGAAATATTAGAGAGCTCGATAATGTCATACAGCGTGCTTTAGTGCTCATGACGGGAGACACGATTCAGGAGCAGAATATTCTGTTGGATGAAGCCGAGAATTTCTTGGTTCCAGATCCAGGTGAAGCTATACCGACCAGGACACCTGTTGTTGAGGAAGCGCAAGACAACTATGAACCGGTTGAAGAGACTTCTCAGCTGCCGACCGACCTAAAGGCGCGAGAAACACAGTTGATCATTGATACCTTGAAAATGAATGCCGGTCATCGGCAGAAAACGGCTGAAGCATTGAATATCAGTCCAAGAACATTAAGGTATAAATTAGCCAAGTTAAAAGAACAGGGTTTTGATATTCCTTAGAATTGACGTTAGAATTCGCGATAACGGCATGTAAGATAATTACTTTAGAAAAAAAGGCTGATTAATACTTTAGTGGCATAGCCTTTGCTCAACTACTAAAAAAGTGTCAAAGTTTGTGCATTTCCAAGACCAGAAACAATGGAAATGAAATAAACAGAATTTGGAGATGATGGCAGAATGACCCCAGTAGATACACAGAGTTTGCTTTTACAGATGCGTTCTTTAGCTGCGCAGGCTGAAGCTCGTGATGTCTCTACTGAAAAGTCAACGAATCCTGAATCACTGGAAAAATCAGAAAATTTTGCCGACCTTCTGGCAGATTCTGTCAAAGCGGTCAACGAACAACAGCAAAAATCTGCTGAAATGAAAAAAGCATTTGAGAAGGGTGATCCAGAAATAGAGCTTTCTGAGGTTATGCTTCAAGCCCAAAAAGCCAGCTTATCTTTTCAGGCCATGACCCAAGTCCGAAATAAATTGGTTGAAGCCTACAAAGATGTTATCAACATGCCTTTATAATGGTTGGTTGATGGCTTTTAAGAACAATAAGAAGAACTCACCATGGCAGAACCTCAAGCAACGGTAGACAGTCGATTAGATACCACTCCTCCTGCGGGTGCTGCCACTACTCTGATTGATAACTTAACCTCTCTTTCCGTTGCCAAACAAGTCAGTTTGGTTATTGCTCTAGCCGCCTCCTTGGCTTTAGTGGTTGGCATTATTCTCTGGTCACAAAATGCTTCTTATACCTTGTTGTTTGGTAGTGTTGATGCCAAAGACATAAACGAGATTGTGCAAACTCTGGAGCAAGAGGGGGTGCAATATAAAATTGATGAGGGCAGTGGCGGTATTCTGGTGCCAACTGATAAAGTCCACTCTCTGCGAATCAAATTGGCCGCTGCCGGCTATCCTAAGCAAGCTGCAACAGGTTACCAAATCCTGGATGTTGAGCAGGGCTTTGGTATTTCCCAGTTTAGAGAGACCACTCGCTACCACAGAGCTTTGGAAGGTGAGCTGGCTAAATCGGTATCAGCAATCAATGCGGTGAAATCTACCCGTATCATGCTTGGTTTGCCTAAGCGTTCTGTTTTTGTCCGCAAGCTACAGAAGCCTTCTGCTTCGGTTGTCGTCAAGCTCTATCCTGGCCGCAGCTTGAATGAGGAGCAGGTCAGTGCCATTGTCTATTTAGTCTCTTCCAGTATTCCCAACATGGATGCAAAATCGGTGACGGTTGTCGATCAACACGGTAACTTGTTAACGGATTCGAGTATGGGGGGCGGAATGCTCAATATGAGCATGAAACAACTTGATTATACTCGTCAGGTTGAGCAGACCTTGTCAGGCAGAATTATTCGTTTACTTGCACCGATTGTAGGGGGGGAGAGCAAGGTTCGAGCTCAGGTGACAGCAGAACTAGACTTCACACAGCAAGAGCAAACTCGTGAAAACTACGAGCCTGATCCAGAGGCGATCCGTTCTGAACAGGAGGTTAAAGAGATTAACCGAGATAAGGGGCCAACAGGTATTCCTGGCGCTTTGACCAATCAGCCGCCTAGAGCCGGACTGGCACCTGAAGAGGGCTATTCTCCCGATGGAGATCCCAATCTGAAAAGTTCAAGTGAAAAGAAAACTAAAAACTATGAGCTAGATAGAACAATCAGCCATATTAAGAACTCTGTTGGCACCGTGCGCCGTCTATCTGTTGCAGTAGTGTTGGATGATAAAGCTAGTTTAGATGAAAACGGTGAAGTGGTTCGTCAGGCAATAGAGGAAGCTGAACTTCTTAGATATCGTCAATTAGTAAGTGATACGGTTGGCCTAGATGAAACGCGCGGCGATACCTTGAGTGTTGTAAATGCTTCGTTTGTTCAAGCCCCTGTTGAAGAATTTGATTCAGTTCCTATCTGGCATGAGAGCTGGTTCTGGAACCTAGTTAAACAACTGTTGGCTGGAATTGCGGTTCTTCTGATTATCTTTGGTGTGATTCGTCCTATGTTGAAAGACCTATCGAAGAAAGAAGAGACTTATCTAGAGTATCCGGAAGATGTCCCTGAAGAGGAAGAAGAGCTTGAGAATGTCGATGAAATTTCGAAGGCGCTTGAGCAAATGAACGAGGAGGTTGAACAGACAGCCTCTGAATCAGAAGCGGAGACGGAAGAAGAGCATGAGTTGTTAGAGAAAGTCAGAGCAATTGTTGCAGCGGATCCGAAAGTAGCTGCTCATGTAATCAAACAGTGGATGGCGGTAGATAGCGATGAGTGATGTGATAGAAGAAGTCGGTAAAGGCGAAGAAATCGATAGCATCGATAAGGCAGCAATCCTTCTGCTCTCGCTTGGAAAAGATTCTGCCGCGAAAGTTTTGAAGCACCTGAATCCAAGAGAAATTCAGCAGCTCGGTTCAGCAATGACCTCGGTCGATAATATTTCTCATAATGATATTCATGCGGTGATGAGAGCCTTCCTAGATGAGTTAGGTGAAGATGCATTGGGTGTCGATCCAAGTGAGTATGCACAATCTCTGATGGCCGATGCCTTGGGTGATGGTGGTGGGCATCTGATGGATGCCGCGCTGCTTGGTGACAAAGTTAAAGGTCTTGAAGCACTCAAGTGGCAACATCCTTCAACTATTGCCAATATGCTGCGAAATGAACACCCTCAGGTTGTCGCTATTGTTCTGTCCTATTTTGATTCGGACCAGGCCGCAGAAGTCCTGCGTGGCATCCCAGAGCGATTTCAAGCTGAAGTTATCTATCGTATTGCAACGCTGACGACAATCCAGCCAAGAGCTCTGTTTGATCTAAATGAAGTCTTAGAAAGTGCTTCCAGTGATGGTGAAGGCGGTAAGCTCGCTTCTATTGGTGGGGAAAAACGTGCCGCCGAAATTCTTAACCTTGTGGGCAGTGGTGTCGATTCCCGAATTCTGGATGACATTGCGACTGAGCATGAAGATGTCAGTAAAGCGATTCAAGATAAAATGTTTGTCTTCGATGATATTGAAGGCATTGATGATCGCGGTATCCAAACGATTGTTGCTGAAGTACCGAGCGACCTTCTGGTGGTGGCTCTTAAAGGCGCTGAAACCAGTATTAAAGAGAAATTCCTTAATAACCTGTCAAAACGTCAGGCAGACATTATGCGTGATGACCTTGAGTCAGGTGGTCCAGTTAAACTCAGTGCGGTTGAAGATGCACAAAGAACCATTATCCAGACAGTTCGCCGCTTAGCGGATGAAGAGAAAATTATGATGCCTGGAGGCGGTGAGGAGTTTGTGTAAGTGGATGACAACAAGCCTTCAAGTGAAGCCATTCCTGAGCAGGATGAGCCACAGTTAGCCAAATTGGTCCGTTCAACAGAGGTTGATAACTCTATCAAGGAGTGGAAGCTCTCAAGTTTTGAGGATGACAATCAGCCCAGAACACTTGAAACCGTCTCTACTGAAGTGCTCAACAAAATGCAAGAAGCACTGCGTCCAACCCTGAATCATCAAACCGAAATCTTAAAAAAAGAGGCCTATGAAAAGTCTTTTAAAGAGGGGTATGACGAAGGTTTAGAGAAGGGCCTTGAAGAGGGAAGAGTTCAAGGTGAGGCTGACGCTAAATCAGAAGTCATGAAAAAAATGGAGCCTAAACTGGCTCAGTTTGAGAATGTGTTGGGGGCATTGCAAACGCCTTATGATTTGATTGAAGATAAGCTCTACGCAGAGCTTGTTGAATTAGCCCTGCATATTTCAGAGACGGTCATCTCTAAAAGTGTTTCGGAACATCGGGAATGGATATTTGAAGCCATTCAACAGTCTGTTGCTCAGCTTCCCGAGTCTAAAAGTGCCATTAATGTTTATTTACACCCCGAAGATTTAGCCTTTATTCAACTGTCAAAAGCTTCTATTACTGAAAAGTGGCAGCTTCACGAAAACCCTAATCTGGACATTGGAAGCTGTATTGTGAAGCAGGATTACTCTTCTGTGATTAACGATTGGAAGTCACGGTTCTCTGATCTTTCTCAGCAGCTTCTTGAAGTAAGCACGACAACCTCTTCAGCGGAAAATCAACTTGATACCCCAAATGGTGACAAGCCTCTCCAAGAAGCGGAGACTGTTGAGAGTGATTCTACTGAGTCACCTGTCACTTCAAAATCACCGGATGTCTGATGAGGGTGGTTTCAAATGGACTTCACTAAACAACTCAATGATAACGTTCAGTTAAGGTTGCAGCGCTTACAAACGGCGACGATCAAACCTAAGTCTCTAAAAGTTGCCGGCCGTTTAGTTCGAATGGTGGGGATGACTCTTGAGGTGGTTGGCACCTATGCGCCAATTGGTTCTCGCTGTCAAATTCTTCGAGATGGTTTGTCTCCGATAGAGGCGGAAGTTGTTGGTTTTCATGATGGCCGCTTATTTCTCATGCCTATTGGCGAAACGCACGGCCTCTCTCCAAATGCTGAAGTGATTCCACTGGAAGGCGGGGTGAAAGTACCTGTCAGTGAGTCTCTCCTTGGACGGGTGGTCAATGGATCTGGTGAGCCCTTGGATGGCTTGGGGCCCATAGAGTCGGGAGATTATGTCTCTTTGACTGGCGAGAGAATCAACCCTTTGAACCGCCACCCAATTAGTGAACCACTCGATGTGGGCATTAAAGCAATCAACTCTCTTTTAACCCTCGGCAAAGGCCAAAGGATTGGTTTAATGGCGGGAACAGGGGTGGGTAAAAGTGTCCTGCTCGGAATGATGACTCGTTATACCAATGCCGATATCGTGGTGGTGGGGTTGATTGGCGAGCGTGGTCGAGAAGTAAATGAATTCGTTAGACAAAATTTGGGCGATGAGGGTATGAAAAGAGCAGTCGTTGTCGCCACGCCTGCAGATGACCCTCCTTTAATGAGGTTGCATGGCGCGATGATGGCGACGGCTGTGGCAGAGTATTTCAGGGAAAAAGGTAAGAATGTTCTGTTGCTCATGGACTCTTTGACTCGATTTGCCCAAGCGCAGCGTGAGATTGCCCTAGCGGTGGGTGAGCCCCCTGCCAGTAAGGGGTACCCACCTTCGGTATTTGCAAAACTTCCTCAACTGGTAGAGAGAGCGGGTAATGGTAAGCTGGGAGGGGGATCTATTACTGCGATTTATACTGTGCTGGCAGAAGGGGATGATCAAACCGACCCTATCGTAGACTCTTCTCGCGGGGTCTTAGATGGGCATATTGTATTGTCACGAGAGATCGCTGATGGCGGACGTTACCCCGCAATTGATGTTGAATCTTCAATCAGCCGTGTGATGGTTGATATTGTTTCGCCAAAACAGCTTAAAATGTCTAAAAAATTCAAGCAACTCTACTCAACCTATCAACAGAATCACGACCTGATTAGTGTCGGTGCCTATCGCCAGGGAGCAGACCCTGAAATCGATGAGGCCATTGAAAAACACAGTTCGTTAGAACAGTTTTTGTCTCAGGAAATTCGAGATCATTTTTCTATTAAAGAATCCCTTGAGGCGCTGCAGTCTTCACTAAATTGAAGTGAGGTGCGTTCGATATGCTAAGTCGCGTAAAAAGAATTGAAAAAATCATCGATATTGCTGCCCTAGAGATGGATCAGGCGGCGAAAACCATGGCTTATATGCGTGGCAAGCTACAGGATGATCAGGCTCAGTTGCAATCTTTATTGGATTATCAGCAGGAGTATATTAAAAAGCCAGCTCAATCTGGCACGATTGACCGTGTTCAGCTTCAAACACACAACGCCTTTTCAGATAAGTTGGTTCATGCCCTGAGTTCACAACAAGCTCAAGTTGAGGAGTCTGAAAAAATGTTACAAATGGCAGAGCAAGCTTGGAATGAAAAAAGGATTAGAGTTAAAGCTTTAGAAGCGCTGCTGTTGCGTGTGCAAAAAAATGAACAGGCCAGGCTAAATAAACAGGAACAACGTTTGTTGGATGAACTATCGACTCTGAGGTTTGCCAATAGATCGACCTAAACTCCCCTCTATTTTTCTGACAGTTCAATATATCTACTTCAATTTTAGTGAACTACAGAATGTCGGCACGTATATTGCTAAATTCACTTTGAAATTATTATAAGAAGATGAGGATAACTCATGCTTACATCACACAAGGTTTCGAGTGTTTTACCTTTTCAACCAGAGCGTCAGGCGGTTATGGGTCAAGAAGCTCCAGCAGAAGGCAAAGAAAACGCATTCTCGGATGTCATTGCGTCTCTGTTTATGAATCAGGGGGGATCGACTCCTTTGAAAGAAGCAGGTGCTCAAGTTTCAAACTCTGCTCTAACTCAAATGGATTTGAATGCACTTAAACTATCTGATTTAAAAGAGATGGCCATGAATCAAACGTTGCCTCAGGAGTTAGAGGCATTAGCGGAGGTTGATGTTCAGACGGTTGAATCAATGCTGTCAGGCTCCGGTATTACGATTGACGAAATTCAATCAATGTCTTTAAAAGATTTGGCCGAACTGTTCGTCAATACCGTGCCCGGTGAAATGGACCAAGACTTTACGCTTGTTGGTATAGACGCTGCAAAAGGCTTTGGTTTTGAAGTTTCAGAACCGGCAAAAAAAATGGGTGCTAAAGCGGGGGATGCCCTAGAAAAAATGGGTGTTGACGTCGCTGAGCCTCAAAGCTACGACGATTATGTAATTTCTCATATTCCAGCCGTCGCTGAAGCTAAAACCACTCATTCTGGCCAAAATGTAGTCCAAACGATTCAGCCTAGTTTGAGCGGGAGCGCTCAATCTAATTATCAAACGAATTGGGGTACAGCTTCTCAGGCGGCAGAAAATGCCCTGTCTGGCAATGGTCAGTCATCCCAAAATAACTCTGCCTTTTCTCAAAACCAACAGGGGCACTTTGCTCAGCAACAGATGATGCAAATGCAGGAGCAGAGAAACCAAGCGATACAGCAGCAGATGGCTCTTAAAACCGCTGACGAGCAACTTTTGAAGGCCGATTCGAGAGAGGGACAGGGACTACTGGGTACTGGTTTTTCGACAGGCGAGCGCAGTGTTCAACTGCCGCTGGGTTTACAGACAATTAATGTGCCGGTAAAAAGCCAGCAGTGGGCACAGGCTTTTGGCCATAGAGTGACTTTTATGGCCAATAATCATATTCAGCAAGCTCAGATTAGTCTCAACCCTGAAAAACTGGGACCGATTCAGATTAAGCTACAAATTGATCGCGACCAGCAGGTGCATGTTGCGATGGTAGCGCAAAATGGTACCACCCGAGAGGCGATTGATTCAGCGATGCCTCGATTAAGAGAGATGTTAGAGCAGTCGGGGCTCAATCTGGCATCAGTTGATGTCAGCGACCAAAAGCAGTTTGCTGAACAGAATAAAAATTCGGAAGAAGCAGGTACTGTTCAAAGTCAGTTAAGCAATGATTTAGACTCGGTGGAAGAGGAAGTTGTCACTTCTCAAGCCATTGTAAGTGACAACATAGTGGATTATTACGCCTAGGAGCGAGACCATGAAATTCGTATATAACGCTTTAACCCTCTTGGTATTGTCATCTACCAATGCCTACGCAGGATCGACCCTTTTGGGGATGCCGCCTTCGATTACACTATTGCTAGCAGTGTTTTTGACGGCAATGATCGTGGGTGCTTTAGTCTATTTTGTTATGGCAAATCAGTCTGGTGATATGGAAGGTTCGAGCGAAGTGATTGATGCTATTCGTGATGTGGTGAAAACCGAAGATTTAGCAACGGCGATTCAGTGTCCTGATTCTGATCAAGAGTTAGTTAAAATGGTCAATGTTCTACTGGAGCAAGCTTCCAACCAGGTCACCAAAGAGATGATTGGCAAGTCAACAGCGGAGGCAAACGTCGCCGAACTTGAAGAGCAGATTGAAGGCTTAAACCAAACATTGGCGGCCTGTTACGAGCAGCAACAAACATCTGGTGAGATGCTTTCTCCTGTTGAGAGCTCTAGCCTTGATCAGGGTGAGTTATTAAGTCTATCGGCTCAGCTGTCAGACAAATTGGCAGAGCTCAGCTCTGGTTCAGAAAACGGTATGCAGTCAGCCAATACGGTTATCACTGAGGTGAGTGGTTTAACGGATGAGGTCATTCATGCTTCTGGAGTAATTAAAAAACTAGAAGAGGACAGCAGCAATATCGGGACGGTATTGGTTTTGATTCGAGATATTGCCGAACAGACTAATTTATTGGCTTTGAATGCAGCGATTGAAGCAGCTCGTGCAGGTGAGCACGGTCGCGGGTTTGCCGTGGTCGCGGATGAGGTTCGTATTTTGGCCGGTAAAACTCAGCAGGCAACCACTGAAATTCAAGCAATTATTGAAGAATTACAACAACGTGCACGAAATGCGGTACAAGTTATGGAAAGTGGTCAGGAGCGTGTTGGTTCAACTCAAGAGCAGGCGGGTAAGGTAAATGATGTATTTAATAGTATCGTTACGAACCTTTCTGAATTAAAATCAGCACAGCAAGCATTAGCTGAAGTCATTCAGCGTGGATAAATACTAAATAAAATACATCGTACAGGTGAGATTTAGATGAAGGCAATAGTCGGGACACTCATTGTAATCGGTACCCTCCTAGGGGGATATCTACCCCATGGTAGTTTTGGGATACTGATTCAGCCATTAGAGGTTGTCATTATTTGTGGTGGGGCACTAGGTGCCTACATTATTGCGAACCCAGGTTGGGTGGTTAAGGCTGGTTTTTCGCTGGGTTTAGGTCTAGCAAAACCTCACCATGTCACCAAAGAACTCTATATGGAGATGCTTGGTCTTTTCTTTAATATTTTCAATAAAGCGCGTCGCGAAGGCTTAATGTCAATAGAAGCCGATGTAGAAGACCCTCATTCCAGTGAACTTTTCAATAGTGCACCTCTTGTCGCGGCAGATCACCATGTGATTGACTTTATTTGCGACTATCTTCGCCTGATGATCAGTGGTGCGAGTAATCCTTATCAATTAGAGGACATTATGATTCTTGAAATTGATTCCCACCACCATGAAGCGATGATGCCGAGTGCAGCGGTTGGTAAAGTCTCCGAAGCACTCCCTGCTTTCGGTATCGTTGCGGCGGTACTCGGGATTATCGTCACTATGAGTTATCTTGATGCGGGACCGATGGAAATCGCTCACCACATGTCAGTTGCACTGGTAGGGACTTTCTTGGGTATCCTCGTTGCCTATGGTTTTATCGCACCGATCAGTTCTGAATTAGCGAACCGTGCCGAGGCAGAAGGCGCGATGTTTAATGTGATGAAAACCTGTTTGATTGCCAATCTTAATGGTTATGCGCCTCAGGTTGCCGTTGAGTTTGGCCGTAAAGCCGTGCCAAGTCACGAACGTCCAAGTTTTTCTGAAGTGGATGAATTCCTGCAAAGTATTAAATAGCAGGTGATATGTCATGAGTGATGAACAATCCATAATCATCAAAAGGCTCAACAAGTGCCCGCATTCGGCGCATGGTGGAGCCTGGAAAATTGCTTTTGCCGACTTTATGACGGCAACCGCAGCTTTCTTCCTAATGTTATGGGTTTTGGGTGGAACCAATGATGAAGAGATGAAGGCGATGGCCGAGTTCTTCAGGAATCCAACCGTAATTGAGTCCTCTCCCATGTCTATTGTTGAATCTAAAGAAGCCGGGCGTACCGCTGATGCCATGATTGATATGGGCGGTTTCAAAGATTCTCCGAAGGGAGAAAAAGGCGATGAAGATGGTTCAGGTTCAGGAGGAGATGATAAAGCTGCTGAACAAGCTCAAATGGAAATGATGAAGCTGCAATTAGAGCAAAAAATTTCTGAAAGTGAATCTTTAAGTCAACTGAAAGACCAGTTGAAAATTGACGTCACTCCAAATGGTTTACAAGTCCAGATTTTAGATGACCGCAAAAAACCGATGTTTGGCGCGGGGGTTGACCTGCCAAGAGACTACGCTTCAAAACTGATTAAGGAGGTGGGCAGCGTTTTAGCGATGACTTCAAATAAAATCAGTATTGCAGGACATACTGACTCTTCTGGGTATCACGACAGTGCTGAATATACTAACTGGGAACTCTCCGCAGACCGTGCAAATGCGGCTCGAAGACTGCTTTTGAATGGTGGAGTCGACAAGGATCGTATAGCCCAAGCGGTTGGGATGGCAGATACCGTGCCGTTTGATAAAGAAAACCCTTATAATCCAAGAAACAGACGTATTAGTATCATCGTATTAACTAAAGATGCTGAAGAGCGTTTAAAAAGTTTGAGTGATGCTCCAGAAGTGGAAGATCTAAGCAAACAACTTCAATTATCTAATCCCTAGTATGAAAGGAAAGTGACATGGCTGATGAAGAAGAGGTAAAAGAAGAGAAAAAAGGTGGTGGAAAAGGACTTGTCATAGTTCTTTTGGTTGTCGTAATCCTTTTGCTGATAGGGATTGGCGTCATGGCTTTTCTTCTTCTGAGTGGTGGAGACAAATCTTCTGAAGAAGGCGGGGCCGACACAGAGGTTCATGCTTCAGCTGAACACGGCGGTGGGGAAGATGTACCGGCATCTGAATTTAGCCATGCAAAAGAGTATTCCCCAAAGTATAAACAGTTTGAACCACCACCACCAGAAACACCACCAATGTACTTCACAATGGAGAAATTTGTGGTGAACTTTAATGGTGATGGCCAGGCAAAATTTTTAGCGGTTGATTTGAAATTTATGTCTTATTATGCGGCGGTTGTCGGAGATGCAGGGGAGATGGAAAATCTTCGCCCTATCTTGAAGAATGACATTGAACGACTTTTGAGGAATCAACACTACAACGAACTAATTAAAACTGAAGGGCCGGATGAGCTTCGCAAGCAGGTTCTAGAAGTGACTCGAAAAGTGCTCGAAAAACACAACATCTATCCAGATCTTCTGGAAGATGTTTATATGACTCGATTCGTAATGCAATAGGCAATTTGAATGGATGATATTTTAAGCCAAGACGAAGTCGATGCCCTTTTAAAAGGCATGGGCGGCGGTGAGATCGATACTGAGGATGATGAATCAGGGTCTCAGGCTGTCAAGGCGTATGACTTTACCAATCAGGAAAGGATTGTACGCGGTCGCCTGCCGGCTTTAGATATCATCAATGAAAGATTTGCTCGAGGTTTCCAAAGACATTTCAATGAAATGATTAT
>CAZJPO010000019.1:0-18415 GCA_964547865.1 uncultured Thiosulfatimonas sp. | reverse complement strand
ACAGACCGACACTTGCCAGACAAAGCCATTGATGTGGTCGATGAAGCGGGTGCTAAGCAGGCGTTGGCTGTGGCTAGCAAACGCAAGAAGCAAATCGGTGTGCATGAGGTTCAACAGGTTATCGCCAGTATTGCTCGCATTCCTGTTTCTCAGTTGACTCAAAAAGAGAAAGATAAGCTGGCCGACCTGTCTGATAATCTTAAAAGAGTCGTGTTTGGTCAAGATCATGCCGTTGATCAATTGGTTGCGGCCATCCACTTGTCTCGCTCAGGTTTGAATAATCCCAATAAACCAACGGCCTCTTTCCTGTTTTCAGGGCCAACTGGTGTGGGTAAAACCGAGTTAAGTCAGCAGTTAGCTAACCACCTAGGTGTTGAAATGCTGCGTTTTGATATGTCTGAGTACATGGAGCGTCATACGGTTTCTCGTTTGATTGGTGCGCCCCCTGGTTATGTTGGTTTTGATCAAGGCGGCTTGCTAACGGAAGCAGTGACCAAGAATCCTCATGCCGTGGTTTTGTTAGATGAGATTGAAAAAGCGCATCCTGATGTCTTTAACTTGTTGTTGCAGGTTATGGATAACGGCACCTTGACTGATAATAATGGTCGCAAGGCGGACTTTAGAAATATCACCTTGATTATGACCTCTAATGTCGGGGCCGAGCAAATGGCTCGAAGCTCAATGGGCTTTACGGAACAAGACCATACCTTGGACTTTGCTTCTGAATTGAAAAAAGTCTTTACGCCAGAGTTTAGAAATCGCCTCGATGGCATTATTCAGTTTAATCGCTTGAGTGAAGATTCCATGACCTCAGTGGTTAACAAGTTTATCTATGCGCTTGAAGAGGCGCTTTCTGATAAAAAAGTTACCCTTCAAATCAGTGATGCAGCGCGCAGTTGGTTGGCTAAAAATGGCTATGATCCATTGATGGGGGCTCGTCCGATGGAAAGATTAGTGCAAGAGAAGGTTAAACAACCGCTGGCTGAAAAGCTTCTGTTTGGAGAGTTACAGCAGGGCGGTGAGGTCGCAATCGATTGTCAGGATGACAAGTTGAGCTTCGAAAAGATGTCTGACAAATAGTCGTAGCCTAATTTAACGCAGCGCAAATAAAAAGCCCCTCAATTGAGGGGCTTTTCTGTTTTGGAAGGCTTTTAATCTGTGACGATTACTTACCGCGGTAAGTGATACGACCTTTAGTCAAGTCGTACGGAGTCAGTTCAACTTTTACAGGGTCACCCGCAAGGATACGGATGTAGTTTTTGCGCATGCGACCTGAAATATGAGCCAGAATTTCGTGCCCGTTTTCAAGTTTAACTTTAAACATGGTGTTAGGTAGAGTTTCTGTGACAACACCATCAAATTCAATTACGTCTTGTTTAGCCATAAGCTTGTTTAAATCCTTCCAAATATAAAAACAGGCGCGGATTATACCAAACCTAGTGGTTTGAATACAAATAAATGGCTATTTATGGCTTAAATAATTGGGTACTAACCAGGATTGTTGGCTTTTTTAGCTTTGTATTGGGCAATGTGTCCAGGAATCCATTCTGGCCAAGAGGCGTCAAGCTTCCACTTTTTCGGTGGGAAATGTTCCTGACATTTCTGTTTTAGAAGCGCTTCAAATTCTTGTCTTTCAATATTGCTGGCACCCATACTGTTTAGGTGATCGGTTTCCATTTGTGCATCAATCATAGAAAATCCCCACTGTTTGAGTTGAAGTCCAAGGGCTGCTAAAGCCATTTTTGAGGCATCGGTCATGGTCGAAAACATAGATTCACCATAGAACATTTTGCCAATAGCAACCCCATACAGGCCACCGACTAATTGACCATTTTTCCAAACTTCAACAGAGTGTGCATGTCCAGCCTTGTGAAGATTGAGATAAGCTGAGAGCATTTCGTCTGTTATCCATGTGCCGTCTTGGTGGCTTCTGGGGATTTCTGAGCAGGCCTTAATGACCTTTTCAAAACGTTCATCAAAGGTAATGTGAAAGTTACCTTGCTTAAGGTGTTTGTTGATGGTTAGCTTTAAGCTGCGTCTAATATTGATTTGATCGATGAATAGCACGCTACGAGGGTTGGGGGTCCACCAAAAAATAGGCTCCCCGGGACTAAACCAAGGAAAGATCCCTTTACTATAGGCGAGTAATAACCACTCTGGCGTTAGGTCACCTCCAACCGCAAGCAATCCATTGGGCTCATGAAGCGCCAAATAGCTTGGGGGAAACGTAACCGGCTTGGTATCTAGCCAAAACGGCACGGTAATGTTGTGATTGTGACTCATAGAGAACAAAGTGTATCTTGGAGTGGCCCATTTTTGAAGCATTTCCTTTCAATAATTGTGAATAGATTTGGTTATTGAGGGAGATGAGATGAGGTAGAATGGTTGGCATAAAAATAAGCATAAAATTTCATTGTCAGTTGCCAAAACATATGTCTCAATTTGTTCACCTTCATGTTCATTCAGAATACTCAGTTGTTGATAGTACGCTCGGTATTAAGCCTTTAATTTCTCTTGTCCAGGGAACCGAACAGCCAGCGATGGCTTTGACGGATCAAAGTAACCTTTTTGCCTTGGTGAAGTTCTATAGTTCGGCGATGGGCGGTGGGATTAAACCTATTATTGGGTCTGAGGTCTACATAGAAGATGAATCTCCTGAAGTGTTTAGTGTGGTTTTGCTATGCCAGAATCCCCAGGGGTATCTCAACCTGTCTCACCTGATCTCTGAGGCTTACCTGCACAACCAGAAATTACATAATGGGCAGATGGTGTCCATGGTCAAACGAGAGTGGCTTGCGCAATTCAATGAAGGTTTAATTGTCTTGTCTGGAGGGCGCAAAGGTGATGTCGGCGTGGCTTTACTTGCTGAAAAGCCTAATCTGGTTGCCAGTCGCATGCAGTGGTGGCAAACTCATTTTCCGAACCGATTCTATCTTGAGCTCATTCGAACTGGACGAGAGGGTGAAGAGGCTTATATCTCTCAAGCGATTGAAGTTGCCTTGCGCTATGAAACCCCTGTGGTGGCGACTAATGATGTTCGTTTTGCCAAGCCAGAGGATTTTGAAGCACACGAGGTCCGCACTTGTATTCACGACGGTTATATTCTGGACGATCAAAACCGCCCCAAACGTTTTTCGGAAGAGCAGTACTTTAAAACCACAGAAGAAATGCTGGAGCTGTTTTCGGATATCCCTGAAGCGATTGAAAATACGGTTGAGATTGCCAAGCGTTGTAGTTTGGATTTAACGTTAGGCACATACTTCTTGCCTGACTTCCCGGTGCCGGAAGGCATGACGATGGACGAATATTTCGTTCAAGAGAGTCACAAGGGGCTGGACGAGCGTTTAGAGTTTTTATTTGGTCATCTGAGTGCTGAAGAACAGGCGGCAAAACGCAAAGAGTATTACGAGCGAATAGAGTTTGAGCTGGGCACGATTCTGCAAATGGGATTCCCCGGTTACTTCCTGATCGTTGCTGACTTCATTCAATGGGGTAAAAACCAGGCCATTCCGGTTGGGCCAGGACGTGGTTCCGGTGCGGGATCCATCGTGGCTTATGCCCTCAAAATTACCGATCTTGATCCCATTGAATACGATTTGCTCTTCGAGCGTTTCCTAAACCCAGAACGTGTCTCAATGCCTGACTTTGATGTCGATTTTTGCATGGATCGTCGCGATGAGGTGATTGATTACGTATCTCAGAACTATGGCCGTGATCATGTATCACAAATTGTGACCTATGGCACCATGGCGGCAAAAGCGGTTGTTCGTGATGTAGGTCGTGTTTTGGGGCTTGGTTATGGTGTGGTTGACGGTATAGCCAAGCTGATTCCAAATGAACTCGGAATTAAGCTTTCTGGTGCTTTGGAGCAGGAAGAAGAGCTGCAAAACAAATACGATAATGATGAAGATGCGCGTCAATTATTGGAGCTAGCACTTAAGCTAGAAGGGACGGTGCGTAACACCGGTAAACACGCCGGTGGTGTTGTCATTGGTCCAAAACCGCTTGATCATTTCTGTCCACTGCTTTGTGAGCCTGATGGTTCCAGTGTGGTGACTCAACTCGATAAAAATGATGTAGAAACAGCGGGACTGGTTAAGTTTGACTTCTTGGGATTGCGTACTTTGACCATCATTGACTGGGCACTACAATCTATCAATGGCAATAAGAAAGTAGGCGAGGAAGGTTTTGTTGATATTACTCGTATCCCTCTGGGTGATGTACAGACCTTTGATTTGATTAAAACCGGTAAGACCACCGGAGTTTTCCAGTTGGAGTCGAGCGGGATGCAAAGCTTGATTGTGCGTCTGCGTCCTGACTGCTTTGAAGATATTATCGCCCTGGTGGCACTGTTCCGTCCTGGGCCTCTGGAATCGGGGATGGTTGATAACTTCATTGCCCGTAAGCACGGTAAAGAGAAAGTCTCCTACCCGGATGCACAGTGGCAGCATGAATCCCTGCAAACTTGTTTAGAACCGACCTATGGGGTCATTCTCTATCAGGAGCAGGTCATGGAGATCGCCAGAGTCTTGGCGGGCTATACACTCGGTGGAGCGGATATGCTGCGTCGTGCCATGGGTAAAAAGAAACCGGAAGAGATGGCCAAGCAGCGCTCCATATTTAAAGAAGGGGCAATCAATAACAACGTTGATGGCGAACTCGCCATGAAAATCTTTGACTTGGTAGAGAAGTTCGCGGGTTACGGTTTTAACAAATCTCACTCTGCTGCCTATGCCCTTGTTTCTTACCAGTCTGCTTGGCTGAAAACACATTTCCCTGCTGAGTTCATGGCGGCGCAGATCTCCTCTGATATGGATAACACTGATAAAGTGGTCCACATGGTCAATGAGTGCTATGCCATGGGCTTAAAAGTTCTACAGCCAGACGTGAACACGGGTGAAATCCACTTTAAGCCTTATGGCGAAATGACTGTGAACTATGGCTTGGGTGGTATTAAAGGCGTCGGTGAGGCCGCTCTAGAAGGCGTGATTGAAGAGCGCAATAGCGGAGGGGCTTATAAAGACCTGTTTGACTTCTGTTTGCGTGCGGGCAAGAAAGTAAACAAACGTGTTTTAGAAGCGCTGATACGCTCAGGAGCCTTTGACAAATTGCATGATAACCGCAATGCGATGCTCGAAAGTATCCCGATGGCGTTGCAACAAGCTGGTCAACAGCTTAAAAATGAAGAGGTAGGTCAAAACGATCTGTTTGGCGACATGTTAACTGTCGAAGAGTCAGGTCAGTCGAAACTGCTTGATGTTGATGAAATGCCGGAAAAAATCAGATTGTCAGGTGAAAAGGATACGCTTGGCTTATATATGACCGGGCACCCAATCGATATTTATCGCACAGAACTAGATAGTTTGGTCCCCACCAAACTGGCAAGCTTACGTCCTGAGAAATGGAAAAAAGTTTCTGCGGCGGGGTTGATTGTTGAGTTGCGAAGCAAAGTCACCAGAACAGGTAAACGAATGGGCTTTATGTCGATAGATGATAAGACCGCTCGTTTGGAGGTCGTTATGGGGCCCGGTGTGTTTGATATGGTTCGCGATAATATCAAGCCAGATATGGTGGTGATAGTAGAAGGTGAAGTGGCGGAAGATACTTTTAACGGCGGCATTAAGATGGATGCTTCTCAGGTGGTCAGTCTCGCTGAAGCTCGAGTTGAAAAAGGCCGTGCAATTAAACTGCATGTGAAAACCAATGGCTCGGGCATGCCCTCTAATCGAATATCTGATCTACAAATCCTACTCGGGGCCTATAGCGGTGAAAAAGGGTTACCTGTTGTGGTTGACTACACCAATGATATTGCCACGGCGCAAATGAAAACCAATGGCGAACAGCTGTTCTTTCCTGACGATGAACTCATTGAGGCACTCAATGCACAAGGTTGGCAGCCAGAAGTGGTTATTTAGGATTCTATCTCTCTAAAAAACCAAAATTAGTATGCTTTCAATGCTTAATTGAGCTCAGATTCTTTTGTTATAGTAGTTTTCTCTAAGTGGATACTCCGTGGGCTGACGATGACGATTACAAAAATTCTATTTTGGATGATTATTATCGCGGTTGCTTTCTATTATGCGCGCGAAGAGGGTTATACCGAAGTTGTGCTCAATGAGTTAGAGGCTTTCTGGCAGAGTGCTCACGATGTTATTTTTTCTGATGAAACCCATATTGAAAAGTTTCAGGAAAAACATAGCAAGTGACTTCCCTTCTCATTTCCCTTGCCCTAGCGATATCCAATAACTCAACTTACAGGTGAACGAATTGCAAATTCTCAAAGCAAATAAAATCTGGGATCAGGCCCCTCATAATGCCTTTACCGATCTAATTCGATTTGAAGGGGCTTGGTATTGTGGGTTTCGAGAAGGTGAAACTCATATGTCGGAAGATGGCAAGTTAAGGGTGATTCGTTCTACTGATGGAGATTGCTGGCAGTCTGTTGTACTGATGGATTGTCAGGAGGGTGATCTTCGTGATGCTAAGTTTTCAATTACGCCAGATGGTCAGCTCATGATGAATGGCGCAATACGCGTGGTTGAGGTTGATAAAGACGATTCTGAGAAAAAACGCGAGGTATTTGAATCGATTACTTGGTTCTCTGTTGATGGTGAAAATTGGAGTGAAGCTTTTCACTGTCAAACCGGTAAGAATACCTGGCGCTGGAGTGTCACTTGGCATAATGGTATGGCTTATAGTTTTGGCTATACAGGCAAGGATCAACACGGCTGCTTATATCACTCCCCAGATGGGAAAATCTGGCGGGTATTAAAGCAAGATGCCTTTCCCGATATTGAGAGTTATGCCAATGAGTCATCGATTACATTTGATGGCGATATCGCTTACTGTCTATTGCGACGTGATAAACAAGAGGCGACGGGGTTATTAGGCGTCTCAACGCCTCCTTATAAAGATTGGCAGTGGCATGATTTGGGTATTCATGTGGGTGGCCCCAAGGTGGTTGTTGAAGGCGTTCAGCTTCTTGCTGCGGTTCGACTTTTAGAGCCTGAAGTACGTACCTCTCTGTGCTGGATTGATCCTAAAACCTTTTTTTTGACTGAGGCGCTTGAGCTACCTTCTGGTGGCGATACCAGTTATCCTGGTCTAGTGGTTCACGAAGGGGTCGCGTGGGTGAGCTACTACTCTTCTCATGAAGAGAAGACTGCTATTTACTTGGCAAAAGTTAGGTTGTAACAGCGGTCTTTGGTATGACTTGAATCAGATTCAGCAGAAAAAAGCCCTATTGAGAAGTCGGTGTTCAAGAGGGCTTTATTATGCAGGGGTTTAGAAACGGTAAGTTACACCTGCTTGTAGCATTGGCAAAAAGTTAAAGTCTGCGATATCGTCTTCTAGTTTTTTCTCTTCATCACTTAAGGCGTCATCAAACCCTACACAGGCACCCGTACAAGTCCCTTTGATATCTAAGTCAGGTTTACCCGTCATAAAGGCGCCAGCCTCGATTAAAAAACCTAATCCCTTATCAGGAGAATGTCCCCAGCCTAAACTAAGGGTTGGTGCATTTTTCCATGAGACGGTTCCTTTTAAATCAACCGTTGCGTTGAAGGTGTCGTTACCAACGGTGACGGTTCCGGTTTCATTCCCTTTTGCGGTGAGTTCAAAGTTGTTGATTGCATAGCCAGCGGACAGGAAGAAGCTGCTATTGAACGGGTGATAATCTAGTGCTAAACGGTGAACGCCACCATTAGATTTTACCTTGTAGTCAATATCCGTATCTGAAGAGTCTTGAGAAACTTTCATCCCACCTGAAAGGGCACCACGAATTTGTACTGAATCATTTAGTGGATAAGACAGCTCAAACGTAGGCCCTGACACCGCGCCATAGTTAATACCAAGGCTTAGATTATCTGAGGCTTGTGCTGTTTGAATTGATGAAGCGGTCAAAATTGTTGCTAGGCTAATGAATCTAACCATCTTTTTTTGCATGGAAAATTTCCTTTTTGCATGTATGTATTTTGATACGTTAAACAGTGTAGTTTATTGTGGCATACTGTTTTAGCGCTTGTTTTGCCTTTTAGGAGCTTTTAATCAAGAAAAGTACAAAATTCTTCCAATTCAATTCTATCTGTACGGTATTGGTTTACCGGGTGTTCTTTGTCTTCATAACCCAGAGCCATACCGCCAATAAGTACTTTGTTTTCAGGAATATTAAGTTCTGATTTAATCAGTTCTGGAAACTCACCTAAAGCGCCTTGTGGGCAGGTCGCCAAACCAGACTCTTCGGCCAGTAGCATAATGTTCTGCAAGAACATTCCGTAGTCCATGTAAGAGCCTGTTTCCAGTGAGTTATCTATAAAAAATAGCATCATAACTGGCGCATCAAAAGCGCGGTAGTTTGCGGCCCACTGGTCAAGGCGCTTTTGTTTGTCTTCTCTTTTAATATCCAGTGCTTCATAGAGTTTTACACCGGTTTCTACTCGTCTTGATTTAAAGGGTTGAATCCACTCTTGAGGGTAGTAGTGATATTGCATTTTTCCGGTTTGACCACTGCGAAAGGCTTCCACCATTTTTTGACTTAGATTTTGCTTGGTTTTTCCTGTGGCGACAATGACTTCCCAAGGCTGCAAATTAACCCCAGAAGGTGCGTGCTTGGCGGTGTTGAGGCTTTGTTTTATTACACTTTGTTCAACAGCTTGGTTGAGAAAAGCGCGGTAGGAGTGGCGTTGTTTAATGGCTTGAGTTACTTGCATTGTTTTGTCTTAGTCATGTTAAAACACAAATTGTAACAGCTGCAAACCTAGGCTTGATTGAGTTTTTTGTATGTTATTTAGTCAGTTATTTAGTCAGTACGGCGGTGTAATTTTCGATAGGCGGCAGGGGACATGGAGTATTCACGTTTAAAGGCAGATACAAAGTTGGCGACGTGTTTGTAACCTGCTGTAAATGCAATCTCTCCAATGCTTAAACCACCTTCAATAAGGTCTCGGCGGGCTTTATCGAGTTTTTGTAGGCGAATGTATTCAACCACCGTCATACCTGATGCTTCTTTAAATCTACGTTGCAGTGTACTGACACTGACATTGAGCTGTTGGGCTAGATCTGATAGTGTTTTTGGGTTGTCTATGTTTTCGTAAATCAGCTCTCTGCACTGTTTGTATAGCTCTGAAGTAGAGTCGTCAATATTTTCGGGTGAGTGTTCCGTTGAGTCGAGCTGCTCAAAAAGTTCGCCAAGTAGGATTGAGAGTAGCTGAAGGATTTTGCCTTCAATTTGCAGGCTGTAGGAATAAGCTTGCGCTTCATCGTTACTAATAAGCTCAGAAACAACCTGATAGACAGCAGTGGAGGGTTGCCAGGTAATGAGCTTGGCATGTGCACTGAGTGCTTTATCAAGCATGACTCGATCTTGTTCGGTTTGAAAACGTTCTATTAACCATTTCTTTTCTGCAAAAACGTTCACTTTTTTAACATACATGCCTTTTTGAGTATGACGGGTACGCATTTCAGGTCTGTTCAGAGCAAAACAGCCACAGATTGGTTGATCGTTTTTTGCCGAAATACGGTGAAGGTGACTGCCTAGAGTAAACTCAATATTGCCTTGGTAAACTAAATTGAAGCTCAGGCCAGCAGGGCTCTGATTGGAAAAGCTGATGTCTTCAATTTCTTCCATATCGACATAGTGCATCCCCAAACCTTCACCTAGCAGCTGATAGGACCAGTTGCCGAGCATAACCTCTGCGCCTTGGTTTAAGGCTTGTTGGCTATCAGACCGAGTATGGGTGTAGTCACCGAGTCGGTTTAAGTCTTCAATTTTTAGAGAGTTAAAGCTTTTCATTGATCTTTACAAAATGGAGCTGTGAAATTGAGTCTACAGAATTTGAGTCTGAAACCTGTTTACATTGATTCGAATATTGGCATGTTCTGTTAAACATTGCTTCAACTTGGTGGCCGTTACTTAATAATCTAGATACTTGCATTGGAACTTTTAGTTGGCTTTTATTTGTTCGCGAAGGTGTAGTTTTCTATAGGCCGCTGGCGACATAGAGTATTCACGCTTAAAGGCTGAAACAAAATTGGCTGCATGTTTGTAACCCGCACTGTAGGCAACTTCACCAATACTTAACCCCCCTTGAATGAGATCTTTTTTCGCTTGGTTAAGGCGTTGTAGGCGAATGTATTCGGCTACAGTCATACCGGAGGCTTCTTTAAAACGGCGTTGTAGAGTACTGACGCTGACATTGAGTTCTTCGGCAATGGCTTTGAGTGATAGAGGGTCATTCAAATTATTATCAAGCAGTTGTTTACTCTGTTTATATAGGTTTGAGGTTGAGCTGTCTGCAATATTTAGAGGTGCTCTTGAACGGTTGTGTTGTGCAAATAGTTCGTCTAAGAAAAGGGAGAGCAAATTAAGAATGAGTGCTTCAATCTGTAGGTTTACTGTAAAGGATTGTGTGTGCTGTTTGCTTATGAGCTCGGATACAATTTGATTGACGGTGTCAGAAGGTTGCCAAGTAATGAGTTGGGCATGTGCGGTAAATACTTGGTTAAGTTTTCTTTTGTCAATATCAGCTCTACAGTGGTTCATTAACCATTTCTTTTCGGCAAAGACATTTATTTTTCTAACGCGCACGCCTTTATTGGTGTGGCGAGTTCTCATCTCGGGTTTGTTTAATGCAAAGCAGCCACAAATAGGCTGGTCTTTTTCCGTTTCTTGGTGATAGTGGTGGTTACCAACAGTAAATTCAATTTTTCCTTCATAAACCAAGTTGAAGACAATGCCAGCAGGGCATTGGTTGGAGAAACTGATGTCTTCAACTTCCTCCATGTCGACATAGTGCATACCCAAACCGTCGCTTAATATTTGATATGACCAGCTGCCTTGCATGACTTGAGCTTTTTGAGTTAACGGCTGGTCACAAGTGGACCGAGAATGAGTGTAAACACCGAGCCGATTCAGATCTTCAATTTTTAATGCGTTATAACTTTTCATTTGGTTTTCGGAAAAATGAACCTAGTTGACAGGGTTTGAAGATTGCGCAAAACTTTTAGCAGATTTTGCAAATAAAAACGTTTCTTGTCGGTTAATGATAATAATTATCATATCACGGAACTTTAATAACGGAGCGATTAATAGTTTGTTTATTAACCGTAATTCAAATCTCAGAATGGATTCTAGAAGGGCTCTGGAAGTCGTTTTTCTGGGTATGGAGACTAAGATGAAAAAGAAACACAATCAACTAAGAACAGCAATTTTACATGCTGTCTTGGTTTCAATGCCGGCTGCTGCGATAGCAGAACAGGCTGATAAAGTTGAAATGGATACTGTAAACGTATGGGGGACTTCGGTAGAGAGTTCATCTATGTACCTTAATGAAGGTGATATCAATATTAAACAGGCTGATCACTTGAGTGATCTATTAGTGGATATTCCAGGTGTTGATGTTGGTGGTACTCATTCAATCAATAACCGTATTAACATTCGCGGTTTTCAGGATGAAGACCTTGAAATGTCAATTGATGGTGCCAAAATTCAAAATGCCAATATGTTCCACCATATTGGAAATTTGTTGATTAACCCGGATATTTTGAAATCAGCTGATATTCAAGTGGGAACCAACTCTGTTGTAAATAGCTCTCTTGGTGGTGCCGTTGCATTTGAAACGAAAGATGGTAAAGGTTTATTGCGTCCTGGTGAAACAATGGGTGCACGTGTCTCTGGTAACTTTAACTCAAACGATGAACACGGAGGTTCATTTGCGGGTTATGGAAAACTTACAGAGAAGGCGGATTTTTTGGCTTATTACCGTCAAGTTGAAAAGAATAACTGGACAGATGGAGATGGTACGGAAAACTTTGGTGTTGAAGGTACTATCTATAACGCTCTACTTAAGTTTGGTGTAGATTTGGATGAAAACAACCGAATCTCTCTGTCTTATGATTCTCTACATGATGAAGGTGATTACTCGCCGCGCCCTGACTTTGGTCGAGCTTATAATGAAGCGCGTACTGGGGACTACACTTTCCCAACCGAATATGACAGAACAACAATCTCTTTGAGACATGAGCTTGATCTTGGCGATAAGCTGTTTATGACTACAACGGTATACAGTAATGAAAACGAATTAGAGCGTTTTGAAAAGCTAGATGGTACGACTCCGGTTCGCCCAATGGGCGGTGGACCTCCTCCAACTTGGCCAACAGAAGGTTTACTCAACGGTAAAGTAAAAACTCAAGGTATTAACCTTCAAGCACAGAGTGTTGTTGAATCGGGTAGTACTGAGCATGTCTTTACTTATGGTGCGCTTGTTGATAAACAGACCAGTGAAGTTAAGTGGAATGGTGAAAAATACGGTGACAATGAATCAGCGGTGACCAAGGCATTCTATATTGAAGATGAAATTGCGCTGGATTCTGGCCTAACTGTGACACCGGGTATTCGTTACACCGATTATGACTTTGATGGTGCTTACGGTGAAATTGATGACTCAGAAATCACCTATGGGCTTGCTGGAGAGTACCAAGTCAACCAATCTCTTTCGGTAAATGCTAGTAGTACAACTCTGTTTAAAGGGGTTGAGATGGTTGATGTACTGGCGGCAAACCGAGAGTATGTACCTGATAATGAAGACTTGAAGTCAGAGACGGGTGTTAATAACCAGATTAGGTTGAAATACCGAGGTAATCAACTGCTTGGAGCGGACTCACTTGGCGTTATGGTTACCTATTTTGAAACTAAGATTAATGACTATATCGTGCAAGAATACGACAATATGTCAAACGGCGGCACGCTTGATGTTAAAGGTTTTGAAGCCAGTGTGAATTATGAAGTTGATAAGCTAAATGCGGTCTTGAGCTATTCACACAGTACCTCTGATTTTGAAGAGACTAAAGAGCCATTGGTTAAGGAACCGGGAGATATGTTAACTCTAGGCCTAACTTATAAGATAAACCCAGAAATGAGCGTTCATTGGGACTCTATCTTTGTTAGCAAGGAAGACGATCGCCCAGATGGAGCAGAATACAATGTTAAAGAAGCTTACAACGTGCATGATATCGCTTTCAACTGGGAGCCTAAGTCTGTAAAAGGTCTTAAGGTTACTGCCGGTATAGATAATATCTTTGATGAAGCTTATGTCTCCCATATTTCAGAGAACAGAAGCTTTACTCTTTCAGGTTCTGAAGCATCGACTGCTGATTACGAACCCGGGCGCAATGTTAAGATAATGGCGGCCTACCAATTCTAAGCCACTCTTATCGTTAAATACCAAACCAAGGGAGCCTATGTTCCCTTGGTTTGTTTTGGTCAAAAAACAATAAAAAACAAAATTATCGGACGATAAAGGGTCGCTTATGGTTTTTTCGATGACTTCCATTTCTACGGAGCTAGGAAGCAAGTATATTCGTCATCTTTGCCGACACTTCAACCATAAGGTGGAAGCTATATTTAATGAGCGAGAAGGGCGAGTCGAATTTCAACAGGGGTTTTGTTTAATGCAACAGAGCACCGATAAACTGTATTTTTATTGTCAAACTGAAAACAGTAAAAATATGCAAATCATTCAATATATTTTGGATGATCATTTGCGCCGTTTTGCCCGTACTGAAACACTGGACTATCAATGGCAAAGCGGTATTCCTGAGAGTATACAGCCCATGATGGTGATGGTTGAAGAGAGTCAGTTATGAAAAACTTTGTTAAAAGTCTATTGGTTAGCAGCCTTATTTTATTGCTATTGCCTGTTCAGGCCTATGCCGAAAATACTTGGCCTAGAACCTATACAAACCCAGATGGCACCACTGTCACTATTGATAAGCCGCCAAAGAGAGTGCTCTCTTCTACGGTCAGCGTCACTGGCACATTATTGGCGATTGATGCGCCTTTGATCGCCACGGCAACTAATTACAATGGTGGCTTTTTTGCTCAGTGGGCAAAGGTGGCTGAACAACGAGGTGTAGAAAAGCTATGGCCAATTTCTGAGGTTGATTTAGAAGCGGCCTATTCTGTTAAGCCTGATCTAATTGTTGTCGCTGTTGGTGGCCGTGATTCCGCTGTGCAACACTTGGCTTCTCTAGAGAAAATAGCGCCTGTTATCAAGGTGGATTATGCATCTCAAAGTTGGCAGAGTATGGCGCTTAAGTTGGGAGATGCTCTGGGGTTAGAACAGAAAGCGCAACAGAAAATTGCTGAGTTTGATGCATACATTGCCTCGGCAAAACAGAAGTTATCGCTGCCAAAAGGGCAGGTTAATTTAGTTGCATATAACGGCCCGGGTTTAGTCAACCCTGTTGCAACCAAAACAGGCTCTCATGGTAGTTTATTGAGCTCTTTGGGCTTTGATGTTGAGCAGCCAAATCTCGCTTGGCACAGTGCGCTTGATAAGCCTGACGATTTTGTAAAAAGTGAATATGAGCGCCTGACCGAATTAACCGCTGAGACGACCTTCTTGTTGAGGGTTGATGATCAATCTGTGCCTAAATTTATGCAGGATAAGGTACTGGCAAATATGCCTTCTGTTAAGACAAAGCAGGTTTATGGTTTGGGTAAGAATTCATTCCGAATTGATTATTTTAGCGCTATGGAAATTGTCGATGATATGGTGAAGCGCTTTGCAAAGCCATAAGATCCGTGTTGCCTCTGATATAGTTTGTGGTTAACACAGACCTTCATGTTTTTTATGGATAATTCAGAGATAAAAACGAGCAGTAGACAGACTAATTATAAACAGCGAAAGCAGCAACACTTCATCGTTTTGGCTTTTGGAGGCTTGTTGCTGATCGCTTTACTGTTAGTCAGTGTCTCTATGGGCAATAAACCCATAGTCTTGTCTGTGACTTGGCAAGCCATCTGGGCTTTTGACAGCACGAACAGTGACCACCTTCTTGTCCAGCATCTACGTATTCCGCGTTCATTTGTTGCTATCGTTGCAGGAGTGGCGCTCGGCACTGCAGGTGTTGTGATTCAAGCCATTACCCGAAACCCCCTTGCTGATTCCGGTATTTTAGGTATTAATGCCGGTGCAACTCTTGCAGTGGTCTTGGCGATTGCCGTTTTAGGTATTTATGACCTGTCTGTTCATATGTTATTTGGCATCTTCGGCGCTTTTGTAGCCGGTTTTATTGTGGTCTATTTAGCGGATGTAACAGGTAGGGCTGATCCAATCAGAGTGGTGCTTTCCGGGGTTGCACTGTCAGCAGTACTATTCGCTTTTGCACAGATACTTATTGTGAATAGTGATGAATTGGTTTTTGATCAGTTTCGCCATTGGGTGGTCGGTTCTTTGCAGGGCAGGGGATACGATGTTCTGGCTTTGTTGACGTTAATAACTTTAATCGGCTTAGTGGTTGTATTTTCTATTAGCCGCGCCTTGGATACGATCAGTTTAGGAAAAGAGCTGGGAGCGGCTCTTGGAATTAATCTGGCGGTTATTTGGGGGCTGTCTACACTGGTTGTTGTGGTTCTTGCGGGTTCTGCTACTGCAGCGGTTGGTCCCATTGCGTTTATAGGTTTGGTTGCACCGCACATAGCGCGTTTTTTTACTGGGCCAAATCATCGCTGGTTACTGTCTTACGCCATGATGATTGGTGCACTTTTAATGCTTTTGGCGGATATCTTAGGCCGGTGGGTGGCACATCCAGCAGAGATTAGCGTTGGTATTATGGTGGCTCTGATTGGTGGGCCATTTTTTGTCGCTCTAGCGCGACGCAATAGGTTGTTTGAGTTATGAGTTTGATTGCTGTAAAAAATCGACTAAAACAGCCTAGAGTGTTTCGTAATTCGGTGAGTTCCTTTCGCTGGGTTCCCTATACGGTGTTGATGAATGCCGCTCTATTTTTCTTTGTGTTAAGTTTCACGCTTTTGGCAATTAACAGTGGCCGTAACAGTTTTGAGTTAACACAGATTTGGCATGCAGTGTTTAGCCCGCAAAATGGGGATTTTATTAGCACTATTATTTGGGAGGTGCGTTTGCCTAGGGTGGTGACGGCAGTATTTGCAGGGGCTGCGTTGGGTATTTCTGGAGCCATATTTCAGTCGATCTCACGAAACCCTCTGGGTTCTCCTGATATTATCGGCTTTACAACGGGGGCGGCAAGCGGTGCCATTGTCTATCTAATTTTTATTGGAGAGTCCAATTTGGGTATTGCTGTTTCCGCAATGCTCGGTGGTATTGTTACGGCAGTATTCGTCTATGTCTTATCGTTAAAATTTGGCACTATTGGCAGCTATCGGCTGGTGTTGATTGGAATTGGTGTTGGGGCGACTTTGGCAGCTCTGAATGGTCTTTTATTGGTTAAGGGTGATATCAACGCAGCCGCTTCTGCTAATGTTTGGTTAGCGGGCTCTTTAAATGCTCGTCAATGGGAGCAAGCCGTTCCTTTAGCTGTTGGCGTTATGGTTCTGCTGCCAGCTATATTACAGGCGAGCCATAAATTGAGTTTAATTGAAATGGGTGATGAGCTTGCGCAACAGTTGGGTGTAAATGTGCATAGAACCCGGTTGCTTTTAACCTTTTATGCCGTCATTCTTGCTTCTTTAGCAACTGCAGCGGCAGGGCCTATTGCTTTTATTGCTTTAGCGGCACCTCAGCTTGCTTCTAGGGTTGTTGGCGGCAAGGGCGTTCCTGTTTTGAGTGCAGCTTTAATGGGGGCGCTATTGCTAGTAGGAGCCGATTGGCTAAGTTTAACTCTACCGTTTAATATGGCGATGCCTATTGGGCTGATGACCGCATTTATTGGTGGATTGTATCTTTTATGGGTTGTGACAAAATTAAAGTGAGAGTTAATTTAAATGTCTCAAAATGACAGTAAATTGCAAAGCGTTCTAATTGGAGAGGAGCTAACACTAGCTTATGAGAGTCGGGTTGTTTCTGAAGATTTATCTATTCAGATACCCAAGGGGAAAGTGACGGTTATTATCGGGCCGAATGCCTGTGGTAAATCGACTCTTTTAAAGGGGTTGGCCCGTCAGTTGAAGCCACAAAAAGGCGCGGTTATTTTGGATGGTAAAGCGATAGAAAGCTTGTCCTCAAAAGAGCTGGCGAAGTCTTTAGGATTGCTCCCTCAATCATCAAGTGCGCCCTCTGGGATTACGGTTTTTGATCTAGTTGCCAGAGGTCGTTACCCCCATCAAGGTTTGCTGAAAAGGTGGAGTGAGAAAGATGAGCTTGCTGTTACTTCGGCATTGACGGAAACCCACTTAGAAGACATTGCGAATTACCATGTAGATGAACTTTCTGGTGGCCAAAGACAACGTGTATGGTTGGCTTTAGTTCTGGCACAAGAACCTGATTTGTTGATGCTGGATGAACCGACGACCTATTTGGATATTGCTCATCAATTAGAGGTTTTGGATCTTTGTAAAAAGCTCAATCAAGAGGGGCAGCGCACCTTGGTTATGGTGCTGCACGATTTAAATCTTGCGGCTAGGTATGCAGACTTTATTATTGCAATGAAAGGGGGCATAATTATGGGGGCTGACACGCCAGAAAATCTAATCAACTCCGATACCGTTAAAGAGGTTTTTGGTATTGATTCTTTAGTAATGAGCGACCCTGTTACCCAGACCCCATTGGTTATTCCAAAGCAGTAATAGCCTATTTAATAGTATTTAAGTTTAATAGCGTTCAAGAGTTATAGAGTTAATCGTTGAGTAAGTGGGCTGAGTACCTGTTAACTTGCTTTCATAGAGTGTAATCGTATCGACTTCAAGCCATAGATCTTCAATCTGTTCTAATTCTTTAGGTATCAGCAACTGTTTGCTGTCAGCTTGTTTGGTTATTCGTCCTAAGCTGATATGTGGGCGAAAAACTTGCCTAGATTTTTTGAACCCTAAGGGTTTCAAGTGATCTTCTATTTCGCGGACTAGGTACTGCATCATTATGGTGGCATCGAGAGCAGCGACAATCGTGTGTGGTTTGTTGCTGCTAGGAAAAAGTTGAATTTTTAGTATCTCTGCTTCAAAAAAGCTCATGCCTTCTGAAAACCAGTTTGACATGGAGTTTATGATGTTTTCTATCGTTGTTTCATCTATGCCATCCCCTAAAAAATGAAGGGTAAGGTGATAATTTTGTTCTGGAATCCAGCGAACGGACTCTTTGCCAAAAGTTTTTTTTAAAATTTCTACATAAGTTTTTAGGGCTTCAGTTGCCTGCTTATCGACAGGAATCGCAATAAAACTTCTCATTTTTTGTGCTCGACCATTTTTTATAATTGTTTTTAAATCATTTACTTACTCTATAGAAGTGAAAGGTAAAGAGTAAATGATAACCAGAAGCTGATATAAATAAAACTTTGTTGTCGTTGGTGTTTTTCTATCCGCAATCTGCACTTGCCCCCCTTTAAATTTTCAAATACGATGGTAAACTTTCCTTCAATTATCTTTTGAGCGCGGATTGATGCCGCGCAGTTTGAAAATTGACTAATTCTCAAAGTCCTAAGTAGCTGGTCCGAGTATCCTAGTTAT
>CAZJPO010000018.1:0-18540 GCA_964547865.1 uncultured Thiosulfatimonas sp. | reverse complement strand
TCATTCCTTTTATGGTTATCATAAATAAATGACACAGAATTCTAAACACTACCGATTAATCTAATCAATTATCTGGCCTGCCTAAAAATCGTATTCATCTTCATTATCTAAATCGCTCTCATAAACCGGGAGGGACTTTGGAGGCATTCTAAAATAATCCTGTAGAACGCCTTTTCCCCTGCCTAGATAAATCTCACTACCTTGGTCATCTGCAATAAAATCAACTTGAAAAGTCTCATTTTCTATTTCATCAATACCAAGCTCTGGATGAGTAACCCGACTATATTTGGTAGGCCATATAAACTGGTTTTGACCTTGACCGTCTCGTATCTGCATAAAGCAATAAAAAGTAGTACCATTCAATCTTTCATAAAACTTTGTTCTACATAAATAATTGGTCTCTGTTGCAATCCGAAAGTATTTTCTATCTGTATAAAAACGACTAGGTGTTAGAGGGTTCCTCCCTCCTCCTCCAATCCCCCCTCTACGACCATAATAAATAGGAGAAACTTTTTGTTTTGTATCTAAAATAATATGCCTAGAATAACGATCACCGTCATTCTTACGCCTCAAAGTCAACTCAATAGCGCTAAACTTATAACCACACTGTCCATCAGTTTCTTGTTGGTAAACCGGGATTTGAATGCGATAGTTTTCTTCTCTGACTGGATAATTCTTAAAGCCAATAGCCGGTCTGCGTGTCGCCGTGGTCGGTTTTGCAACCGTGCAATCTCTAGACTTACTGGTGCCAACATATATCACCGAAAAAGTAGCAACCAATCGAGGGTCTTTTTTGCCTTCAAAAGTGTAAACCACAGGATCATTTGCCAAAGAAACAACAGGCAGTAAGCCAATAAGAATGCCTGTCAATAAAGTTCTAATTTTTGGGTTTACGCTATATTTCATCCCAATTATTCCAATTGAATTTTGACGTTTCTGTTTCCGTTATTTAGCTGCTGATTGATTAAAGTCATCTAAAGCAGGGTTAATAAGTTTAAGGTGTATAAATTACTTATGTCAATGAGGTTGCTATTTCTATGAAAATTAACAAAAGGTTTTAGAATAGAGTTAAATAAGTATTGATCATTCATATAAAGGTTGAAAGAGATGTCATTAGAAAAGACACAAGCACAGATTTTAAGTCACCACGGTGGTGATCCCGAGTTTGCCAGAAAGATGATTACGCAGAGTTATGATCGTCGTCACGACACGGCATTTTGGGAATTCTGGAATGCGCAGATGGCACCGAGTATTGCAAAGGAAGATGCATTGCTGGACTTGGGGGCAGGGATCGGTCAGTTTGTTGAGGACTTGGCGATACGCTATCCGGAACACAAGGTGATTGGGATTGATGCCGCGGACTATATGCTAACCGCTCAATTGGCGCTGCCAGAAAATGCGCGGATGTTAAAGGATGACCTCAATTTACCGAAAGCCCATATTCAGGAGGGTTCGGTTGCAACCATTATGGCCAATATGCTGGTTCATGAACTGCCTCAACCGGTTAATTTATTTAAGGCAGCTTATCAGTGGCTAAAACCGGGTGGGCGGCTCTGTGTGATTGATTTGGTTAGACAGCCCTTGGAGGAATATTTAAACCATAAGTACCCTGAAGATGAGCTTTGGAAAACCGAGGTGGACAGAGACCGCATAGAGGATGTTTTTCAGCATTTTCTCGAACACAATCGCTACCATGCGGATGACCTAATCTATATGCTGCAAGCTGCTGGCTTTAGCATAGTTGAGAATACTCCAAACGGACGCTTTGTTCGATTAGTGGCTGAAAAATAGGACTTATTAGAAAACCATAATGAGTTTGAGGTAATTGCAATATTTACCTATCATTAAAACCGTATATATCGATAAGAGATAGCGCCAAAAGAGCGCTACAAAAAATGCTATGCAGTCGCAAAGGAGAGGGTGAATGCATAATCGGTCGTCTCTGTTTGCGGTTTTTTTTAGCGCGACAATTCTTAGTTATACGGTGTTTTCAGCACCGGTTAATATCAATATTATGGCTGCTGAAGATATTGCTGAGGCGCTTGATGGGGTTGACCTAACCCTAGCTTCAGAAATCCAAATTCACTGTGAACTGCTTATCTGTACCAAGCCGGAAGATCTGAATCGTCTGCCGGGCATGTCTAAAGAATTATTAGAAAAAATACGCCCCGATTTGATGTTTGATATTATTGAGAGGGGAATGGATCAAAACGACGAGTGTTGATCCTTCTTAATCTGAACCGCTTTTTCTGTCATCTGCCATGAACGAAGGAGTTCACAATGTCAGCTGCTAATCTCTCCGATACCTCTTATATTCGCTTCTTTGACCAAATTACGATTGATGATATCCCTTTAGTGGGAGGCAAAAATGCTTCGCTTGGTGAAATGTACCAACAACTTGTACCTAAAGGCGTGCCGGTTCCGAATGGGTTTGCCATCACCGCTGAGGCCTACCGAGCAATTGTTGAAGAGAATCAGCTGCTTCCAAAAATGCATGCGTTGTTGGACGGCTTAGATGGTGATAACCCGACTGATTTGCAAATGAGGGGTGCGCAATTAAGAGAGATGCTCTATCGAGCGGAATTACCTGAAGAACTCTATATTCAGCTCAAAATAGCTTATGAACAGCTGACGCATAAATATGGCGAGGATGTCTCTTTGGCGGTGCGCAGTTCAGCGACGGCAGAAGATTTACCTACGGCGAGTTTTGCAGGGCAGCAAGATACCTATTTGAATATCTCAGGACTCAATCCCTATATTGATGCCTGCCGCCGTTGTTTCGCCAGTTTGTTTACCGACCGAGCGATTCACTACCGTTTGGATCAGGGATTTGATCACTTTGAAGTCGCGCTGTCGATTGGGGTGCAGTTGATGGTGCGTTCCGATATCGCCTCTTCAGGGGTCATGTTTACCATCGATACCGAAACTGGTTTTGAGGATGTGATTCTGATTACCGGTGCCTATGGGCTCGGTGAAAACGTGGTGCAGGGGGCAGTGGATCCCGATGAGTTTTATGTGCATAAAAAAACCTTCCAAAAAGGTCACCGAAGTGTCTTTAAAAAGCATTTGGGTAGTAAAAAAATCAAGATGGTCTATGCCAATGATGTCAACCGTCGAGAAGCGGTCCACAACATCAATACCTCTGTCGCAGACCAACAGCAGTTCTGTATTACTGACAAAGAGGTGGTCAAGCTAGCTGAGTATGCGATTAAGATTGAAAAGCACTACAGTGAATATGCCAAAAAACACCGCCCGATGGACATTGAGTGGGCAAAAGATGGGGTGACGGGGGAGCTGTTTATTGTTCAGGCCAGACCCGAGACCGTGGCCTCACAACAGAGCGGGATGATTTTAACGCAGTATCAACGAGCCGAAAAACAGACCCAAGAGATTAAGCCATTGGTTCAAGGTCGTTCAGTCGGCGCTAAGGTGGCTTATGGTAAGGCTCGTGTGATTGAGTCTGTTGAGAGGCTGAGTGAATTCCGAGCGGGAGAGATTCTGATTGCGGATATGACGACCCCGGACTGGGAGCCGATTATGAAAATGGCTTCTGCGCTGGTAACCAACCGAGGGGGGCGAACTTGTCACGCGGCAATTATCGCGCGTGAGCTTGGTATTCCGGCGGTGGTTGGCTGTGCTGAGGCGACCGAAACCATTGAGACGGGGCAGAAAGTCACGGTTTCCTGTGCCGAAGGGGATATGGGGCATGTCTATGAAGGACAGATTTTCTATGACGAAATTGAGACCGACCTGTCTCATATTGAAAAACCCAAAACTGAAATTATGTTGAATTTGGCTAATCCGGAAATGGCTTTCAGGGTGAATAAGTTGCCTAATGCCGGTCTGGGGTTGGCGCGCATGGAATTCATTATTAATAATGAAATCAAGGTGCATCCACAGGCACTGTTGAATCCAGAAAAAGTCAGCTCAGAAAAGGCAAAAGCTAAAATAGAAAAATTGCTCAGTGGCTATGAAAACGGTGCCGACTTTTTTGTCGATAAACTCTCACAGGGGATTGGAACTCTGGCGGCAGGGTTCTATCCAAAACCTGTCGTGGTCAGGCTTTCAGATTTTAAAACCAATGAGTACGCCAACTTGATCGGCGGCAAGGCTTTTGAGACCAAAGAAGAGAACCCAATGATTGGTTTCCGTGGTGCGGCGCGCTATAACGATGCGAGTTTTGCCGACAGTTTTGCATTGGAGTGCCGAGCTTTAAAAGAAGTTCGGGAAATGATGGGCTTTGACAACATCATTATTATGGTGCCATTCTGTCGACGAGTAGAAGAAGCGCAAGCGGTGGTGGATACCTTGGCTTGTAATGGCTTGGTGAGAGGGGTGAACGGTCTTCAACTCTATATGATGTGTGAGATTCCGAACAACGTTTTAATGATTGATGAGTTCTCCGAGTATTTTGATGGCTTCTCAATCGGGACTAATGACCTGACTCAGCTTGTACTTGGCGTGGACCGAGACTCGGAAAAAGTCGCCTACGATTATGACGAACGCGATCCCGGAGTGAAGAAAATGGTGGAGATGGCGATTCAAGGCGCCAAACGCAATCAAAAACATATCAGTCTCTGTGGGCAGGCGCCTTCAGATTATCCGGAGTTTGCTGATTTTCTCGTGTCAGCGGGTATCGATGCGATTAGCCTTAACCCTGACTCCGTGCTAAGAACACTGCCGATTATTGTTAAGGCTGAAAAAAAGGTACAAGAAACGCCTTCTTGAATTGCATTCAATGGGGGAGTAAATCGAGTATTCCCCCTAAATTAATTTAATTCTAAAGCCAATTCTGGGACGAATTGTCGGGTTCCAGATCGGATTTTTATTGAAATGCCTAAAAACCCCCTTCCTAAAACCTTGAGTAATCTTGACTCTATCTTGACGAGTGCATACATAAAAATACTTAATGTTAAGGTATAAGAGGATGATTATATTGAGAATAATCTGTTGTTGGCAGTCTTAATGGTTACCTGCTAAGTCATTGATTTAAAAATACATACCTTGTAATTGAATTTTATTTTCTTAATCTGGAATTAAGTCATATTAGTTTTTTCTGATATGTCTTGGTGGAAAAAGCAGGGCGATTCTGTAATGAAACTCTACAGTCATGCCCGTTCATTTCAATCCTGATTAAGGAGTAGAAGTCTTATGAAACGTAGATTATTTTTAAAACAGTCTTTCACTGCGGGTTTAACCGTTTTATCTGTGAATGCCGGCCTCTTCAGTTCAACCAACGCTCAGGCCAAACTTAAGCCGGAAGCCTTTCAAGCTAAAACCTATCAACAAGCTCTGCTGCAGCTATTTGGAACGGATCAAGTAGCCGACAGCGCAGAGATTGAAATCAGTGCACCAGCCATTGCTGAAACGGCGACACAGGTTCCGGTAAAAGTGGATGCCTCAAACTTACCGGGGGTAGAAGCGATTGCGATTTTGGCAGCTAAAAACCCTTTCCCTTTAACGTCGTATTTTGAATTTGATGCCGGTGCGCAGCCGTTTGCCGCAACGCGCCTTAAGGTCGGCCAGTCAATGGATTTGATTGCCGTTGTAAAAGTCGGTGACAAGCTCTACAGCAATCGCAAAGCGATTAAGGTCACGATTGGAGGTTGTGGCGGCGGGTAAGACTGCCTTTGTCGTGAATAAAGATTGAATCTCATATAAAACGCTTTTGCAAAGGAGCATCAGATGTCTATCAAAATCAAATTACGTGGCAAGGTTAAAAACAGTACTGCTCATCTCCGCGCACTGGTCAGACACCCTATGAAGTCCGGCCTACGTCTCAATAAGAAAACCAACAAGCCTTACCAGGCTGACTATATCAAAACCGCTGTATTGAAGGTCAATGGCAAGGTGGTGATGCGATCTTATCTTTCGGCAGCCCTGTCGGACAACCCTTACTTTGAGTTTCGAGCCAGCGGCGAAGTGGGTGACAAGGTCTCTTTGTTACTCACAAACCTTGCAGGCGAAACAGGCTTGGCAACCATCACCCTTAAATAACCCTCAATGAATCTAAATGACCTTAAAGTGCCCACTTTAAATAAGTGGGCACTGTGGTTGGGAGTTTAGGTTGGTTATTTGCAAACGTCACCCCAAGTGGAGGCTATAGAAATGAGTATTAAAATCCTATTATTATCAGTATTAGTCATACTGACAGCGCACTCAACATCCGTATTTGCGATGGATAAGGTGAACGGTAAACCTATTGCCAGCCATGCAACGATTGAAGCGGCGATTAAAGATCTTTACGGCCGTCATTATCAGTTAGAAGATGGCTCAAAAGTTATTAATTTAAGAGCACCAGCGATTGCCGAAAATGGTGCGCAAACACCGGTTACAGTGAGCAGTAAAATTAATGCGAAAAGTATTGCTATTTTAACCAATAGCGGTCCGTTTAAAGTGGCGGTCTATATTGAACTCACAAAGCTGGCCGTGCCGCACTACAGCACGCGAATAAAAATTGGAACAACAAGCCATATTATTGCAATCGTTGAGTCTTGGGATGGACGACTCTATTCAGTCAAGAAGGAAGTTATCGTCTCTATAGCTGGCTGTGGGGGTGGAGATGCTGGACTGAGCGTTATTCAGAGTCCTGTTCCTGCTGGCATTGCCAACGCGATCACTTCTAAGGCAAGCGCGGCCAAAATTGGCGTTGCGGTGGGTGGGGCTAAGGATACCGAAAACTTTATTGAAAACATTCGCCATGGTTACCTACCTAAAATTGACTCTCTGACCTATGAAGGTACTTTTTATCAGCACTATTTTGATACAGGTTTAAAGAAGCCCTGTTACTCTCTATTTTGCCCGTCTTATAGTCAAGCCATCACGAAAAACATCTATACCGGGGAGAAAAATTATTACCTGACGGTGGGCTTGAACTCCGGTATCGATCAAAAGCAGTTTAAACGCAAAAAACTCAATCTAGTTGTGGTGATGGATGTTTCCGGATCAATGGGGAGCTTTTTTAATGAGTATTACTATGATCAAAAAGGCAGGCAGCGGAGACAACACAGTCGACAAGCTAAAATCGATGTGGCCAGCGAATCACTCTTGACCTTGTTAGATCAACTCAAGCATGGCGATAACTTTGGTTTGGTGTTGTTTGACGATACCGCTGAAGTTAAAAGAGATCTTATGCCATTTAATGAAGAGGAGGAAGATTTGCGTCGCCAGATTAGTCGGATTGAAGATGGCGGGGGCACAAACTGGAGTCGCGGTTATCGCAAGGCGCTGTCGATGTTTGACCGCCATAGAGGTAAAGATAGCACTGGGTATAAAGAGGATTATGAAAACCGAATTGTCTTTATTACAGATGCGATGCCAAATCAGGGAGAACTGCGCCCAGAAGGTTTGTTCGGCATGACGTCTTCAGCCAGTCAAAAAGGGATTCATACTTCGTTTATTGGCGTTGGTTTGGACTTTAATACTGATCTAGTGGAGCACGTCAGCAAAATAGAGGGCGCGAACTATTACAGTGTGCACTCCAGCCGTGAGTTTAGAAAACGCATGGGTGAGGAGTTTGAATATATGGTTACCCCACTGGCATACGATCTTGATCTGCGGTTAGACAGTCCTCACTATAAAGTGATGGACGTCTACGGCTCTCCTGAAGCCAATAAAAGCACAGGCCAGCTTATCAAAGTCAATACGCTCTTCCCCAGTGCGAGTAAAGCAGGTAAAAATAAGGGTGGGATTATTTTAGTCAAACTCAAAAGAACGGTTTCAAGATCGCGTAAAGCGGAGCCGATTAGGTTGACGGTGAGTTATCGAGATGGTGATGGTCAATATTTCGAAAACCGCCAACACATTTCGTTTAGAGGGGATAAGCCATTCTATGATAACAGTGGCATCCGCAAAGGTATCTTGTTAACGGACTATGTCAGCTTGTTAAAAGACTGGATGTCAGACAGCCGAGCCAGTTGTTACGATGAGGTGAATTATCCTTATCACAAGGTGGATTATTTTGACTATTATCGTCAGTGGGATCAGCATCCGCGTGAGAGGCTGATGGCGCACATGAAAACCTGGGAAAGAAAGTCCTGTAAACTCAATGTCAGTGAAGGTTATCACCGAATCTTATCTTTCTTTAAACGCCACTTTAAAGCAGAGATGGCGGTCTTAGGAGATAAATCACTGGCTGAAGAGCGGGGTGTTTTATCTGATTTATTAAGGGTTAAGCCCCCGCATAGTCAAGATCAAACTGACATAAATAGTAGACGCTCTCACTTTGAACTGCCGCGAAATGGCATTCGATCAGAGGTCGATTCTTATCCGATTGATCGACCGGCTTTGCGTTAAATCAATCTGATATTGAAATGATACAGTCAATAGAATCCAGCCTTGTGTAATGAAGGCCTTATAGGAATAGCGGTCGCTTATCAATGAGGTTTAATTTGCATTTAAGGCAGGATTCTTTGAAATTTTTTCCTCGGTTTTGGTGTCTAATAGAAACATAAGCGAGGGGTTTATGAGCTGTTCAATCATCAATTCAGATCAAATTTTATCTAAGCAACAAGAGAAACCATCTGTTGTACCCTATGAAAGTGGCATGAGTCGACGTGACTTTTTAAAGCAGTCGGCTTCAACCGCCATGCTTGCCGGACTATTGGGAAGCAAACCCGTGTTTGCTAAATCTGATAGCGACTCAGAATCTTCCGTTTTTAATGATCATCAACGTTTAACCATGAGTGCTGTGCAGCAAGTGTTGTTTCCAGAGGATGGAGATGGGCCTTCGGCAAAAGACCTCAAGGCGCTGCGGTATTTAGAGTGGGCGATGCAAGACCCCAAAAACATTGAAGACGGTGATCCTGGCTTTTTAATTAAAGGGATCAATGGAATCGATGTGGTGACTCGTCAGGACTTCAATAAAAAATTTATTGAGCTGACGGATGAAGAGAAGGTCGCGACCATAACCAAGATCGAGAAATCTAGGTTTGGGGATAACTGGCTATCACTGATAATTTATTATTTGGTTGAAGCGCTGTTATTAGATCCCGCTTACGGTGGAAACCCGGGCGGAATTGGCTGGAAGTGGTTATCCCATCAGCCTGGCTTTCCCAGACCAAATCAAAGCCAAACGTTTGAAAACTATCTGCAATAGAGGTGTTTGGGTATCAGAGATAATGGGGTGTTCCATAAATACAACGATTTACCGCTAGAGTAAGCGTTGGGTGAAATGAAGGGTCGGTCAGTGAGTTTAAAACAAAATATCAAATCCTATGATGTCTGTATTGTCGGCAGTGGTGCCGGAGCAGGCCCTGTGGCTTACGAACTCTCTAAAGCAGGACATTCCGTCGTGGTTTTAGAGAAGGGGGCTTGGTATAAAGAGGATGACTTTTTTAAAGATGAGCAGGCCGTCAGACGAGACGCCTACCGTTCAAACTTCAAGCATGAACGCCATACCCTAGAAACCCCTGATGATGAGGGCGGTTGGAGTCACTATCAAACCGCTCAGTTTTGGGGTGGCAATGTGGTGGGTGGCGCTTCAAATTTTATGAGTGGCTATTTCCACCGTTTAAAACCGGAAGATTTTAGACTGGTCTCAGAGTTTGGCAGAATTGAAGGCGCGAATACCGTCGATTGGCCGATCAGCTATGAAGACCTAGAACCTTATTACACTAAGGTCGAGCAGCTGGTTGGTGTCTCGGGTAAGATCGTCGATCATCCCAATTTAGAACCTAGATCAACGCCTGATTACCCGTTTCCACCAACCGCTGAACACCCGATTTCTAAATGGTTTGATCGCTCTTGCAAGGAGTTGGGGTTTCATCCACTGCCCATGGCGCGTGGGATTCTTTCTAAACCACACAACGGCCGAAACAGTTGTGAGTATTCGGGTTATTGTGGTAGCTATGGTTGCCATTCTGGCGCCAAAGCCAGCTCTAGAGCGTCTCTTCTAGATATCGCTTTGAAAACCGGTAATTTAGAAATTATTCCTCAGGCAAAAGTCTATCGAGTTAACACCAATCTACAAGGTAATGCAGAGTCAGTAGACTATTACGATCAGGACAAGAACAGTATTCGGGTGAAGGCCAAAATCATTGTGATCGCCTGTTACTCAATTGAATCGAGTCGCCTCTTACTGAGTTCTCAAACCACGGCTCACCCAACAGGTATCGGTAACCAGTATCAGCAGTTAGGGAAAAATTTGCACTGTTGTGCCGGCGGGACTGGGCACGGTGTGTTTGATCTAACCAAATGGAGCGAACAGGAAGCGCGAGACCTGAGCGTGAGGGGGCCATTTTTTAATCGTGCACTGCAGGACTGGTATTTTATTGATGATCACAAAGAGTTTGACCACCGCATTAAAGGCGGGACGCTAGATTTTGTGTTTGACCCTCCAAGCCCAACCGCTGAAGCCAATGATTTAAAACGCAAAGATGGCGAATTAGTTTGGGGGTCGGCTCTAAAACAGAGAATTAAAAAACACTTTACCGAAAGCAAAGATTTCAAGTATGAAGTGTTTTGTGACTGGCTCACTACTGATGATTGCTATGTGTCACTGGACACGGCTCAGAAAGATAAGTGGGGTTCACCGATCGGTTTGGTCAGAGCGGGCTACCATCCTCATGATCTGAAAGTTGCTCAGTACTTGGTGAATAAAGGCAAGCAGGTCATGCAGCAAATGGGAGCCAGTCAGGTTTGGGGCAATGCCTTTACCTCACCGACTTCAAATTTAATTGCGGGGGGGCTGCGGTTTGGGGTGGATCCAAAAACCTCTGCTTTAGACGCCGATTGCCGCGTACATGGCACCGATAACCTGTTTGTAACCGATGGCAGTTTTATGCCGAATGGCGGCAGCATTACGCCGACGTTTACTATCTATGCCAATGCGTTTCGTGTTGCGGATAAAATCAAAGCGCAGATGGCTTAAGTTGATATTTTAAGCTTGAAAGGCGTCTTGAATCCAGTCGGGTTCGGTTTGGTCTGCGGTAAAAGTGATGACGTCAAAGCGCATAGCGTAGTTTTGGTATTTTGGGTTCTTTAATAGGAACTGTTGGGCACAATGAATGATGTGTTGTTGTTTTTGGATATTGACCATCTCGGCCGGATGGCCATAATTATCAGACTTTCGATATTTGACTTCAAAGAAAATTAGCTGCAGATTCTGTAGACCAATCAGATCTATTTCCCCACCTTTACAACGAAAATTTTCGTGGGTAATCGAGATGCCTTGCTGTTTAATCCAGCGCTTGGCTTGCTGTTCCTTTGCCCTGCCGATATTAAAGAGGTTAAATCGGCTTGCCATGATTTGGGTTGACCATGCCATTTGGTGCAATGAGCGGCACTGTTGGCGTTTGTTCTGGTTGCTGAAGGGTTTCTTCAGAAGGTTCTACGACCACAATTTGTGGAGCTTCTTCTAGGGAGCCGTCTCTTTGATAGGTCAGCCAAACCTGGGTTTGATTAATTTGATTGTCATCCATGCTCAAAACGCCGGTTTTGGCACTCGAGAGACAGGCACCTTTTTCGATTTGATCAAAATGGGTTGTGACTAGGAAACTGTCCCAACCAAAAGCTTCAAACTTATTGATTAAGTCATTCGGTGCCAAGACTGCTGGGTAACTCAAAAACTCAACTTGTTTTAAGTCTTTATTGTTTTGTTGGTTTTGGAAATCTTTAGGGCTGATACCGCTGTCACTATAGAGTGGCGTGTCTAGGCCGAAAAAGTCAAATTGAGGACGGAAAACAGAAAGTCTGTGGGTATTGTCAAAGATCACAATGGCATCTAAGTCTTGTCTAGTTCTCGGGAAGAATTCCAGCTTTTCACCCACACTCCAACGCACATTTTTGTAACGTTCTTTACTGGCGCTTTCACGAATAAGTTTACCCAGTGAATCACGGAGACGTGGCTTTTCATTAGGGTAGATACTGATTTCGGCATGGTTGAACGGGTTTTGCTCCCATAGCCCTTTTAAAAGCTGTGCCTTGGCAATATTTTTAGACTTGTCATTTGTCAGAATTCCAATGCGTTCAAAGCCCATCGCTTCAAAACGTGAACGCATCTGTTCCGATGGATTTGAGGATTTGAAACTGAACTGGGGAATATTGGCGCCTTCATAACGGTTTAAAACCAACATGCTTTTATCATGAAAACTGGCCAGCAGTTGTACCGCTTCTTTTCTCAAAGGACCAATAATGCGATCCGCACCATCCTGTTTGGCCTGAGTATAAATGGATTCAAGTTCTTCAAGATTTGAGGAATCATAAAAAGAGATTTGAACCGTTTGCTCTGAGGCAAAAAAAGCTTTCATAATCCCGTTGCGAATACTGCTACTGACCACTTTGTATTTGCCCTGCATCGGTAACATTACAGCAATCTGTTTAACAGATTGAGTTTCAGGTTGTTCTGCTAACAGCTGTGGCAGTAGATTTCGGTTGAAGATAGCTTCACGATCAAACTGTTGTAGATTTAAAAGATCAATTTGAGTGATACCGCCAGGTTGGTTAAAAGCTGAAAATAGCGCTGACCAGGCTTGGGTGTCGGCCTCATCTGCCATGCCGATTTTATCTCTCTCTGCTTGTGATAGAGAGCGCATAATATTCCAGACCTGTTCTTCGATTTGAAGCTGCTTGCTTTCGTCGCTACGGTGCCAAATAATATTACTGTAGTGAATATAGCCCACCCAATTACTGTCGGCGACCGCTTCTCGGCGCAACCTTTGATAGTCTTGCAGAGTGAGGGACTTATCTGATTCTTGCAGAGGTTGGGCCTTGCTGATACTGGTACGATCTTTATCTTTTGGTTGCGTAGGCTTTTCAGGGGTTTCTGAACAAGAAGTTAAGGTCAGTACTGAAGCCAGTACTAATCCATTTAGGCCTAGTAACTTTGAGGTTTTTACAAAGTTCGTTTTCATGATTGTCAGCATGTTATTTACACTATTTTGAATAACGGATTTGGGTTAAAAAGTGACAAGTTTAAGGACTTTCACACAATACAGAAATCAAATTATATAGTAATCAGCAGCAGAGTTCGCTATTCTTGGTGACTCCGATTTGAATAACCCAAAAATAGTAAGAGTAAGATGACGCTAAGAACCCAAATGCAACACGATGAAAATGATGGCAGATTGTATGTTGTCGCCACTCCGATTGGCAATTTAGGGGATATCACTCATCGTGCGGTAGAGGTTTTATCCAGTGTAGACTGGATCGCAGCGGAAGACACTCGACATACCAAACAGCTTTTATCGGCGCTTGGGCTCAAGAAAGAGCTATTTAGTTTGCATGAACACAACGAGCAACACAGAGCTGAACAGTTACTGGTTAAACTTAAGGGCGGACAAAGAGGGGCTTTGGTTTCCGATGCGGGTACGCCCTTAATTAATGATCCCGGTTATCATTTAGTGAAAAAGTTGCGCGATCATGAGATTGCCGTGATGCCCGTTCCGGGCGTCAGTGCTGTGATTACGGCTTTAAGCTGCGCCGGTTTGCCTACCGATCGTTTTGCCTATGAAGGGTTTTTGCCTGCCAAGAATAGTAAGCGACTTCAAGCGCTAGAGCACTTGGTGCGCGAAGCGAGAACCATGGTTTTTTATGAATCGCCGCATCGTTTAAAGGAGTCACTCGGCTCAATGCAAACGGTATTTGGCGATGAGCGAGAAATGGTGGTAGGTCGTGAGTTAACTAAAAAGTTTGAACAGTTTGTTTCGGGTCAAATTAGCGAAGTGGTTGAATATTTTGAAGAAAATTCGGACCGGGTTCGAGGCGAATTTGTCGTTATGGTTGCTGGGTTTTCTGATGTGGGAGAGGATACAAATCAAGCGGCGGTGGATATCGATAAAATGATTGAGGTCATGCTCACTCAAAACCTACCGGTTAAACAGATTTCCGAAATGATCTCTCAAATCACGGGTGAGAAGAAAAAAATAATTTATCAGAAGGTCTTAGACCGGAAGTAATCAATACTCAATCATGGTGGTGCATAGAGTGTTTCTCGGTTTGGCTTGCATCGCTGTAATCTTTGCCAATCATTTTGTAGACAATTTTTAACATGCCGGTGGGTGTGAAAGGCTTTTTTAACCAAGCTTTAACACCGAGCGCCTTGGCTTCATCTTTACAGCCCTGGCCATCTTCAGCACTCAGCATAATACAGGGCGTGTTCGTGTTTTTTCCGCGGGTTTTGACTTCAGAGACAAGTTCCAAACCATTTCGCCCATCGTCCAACATATAGTCAATAATCATGAGATCGTATTCTTTTTGGAGGGTAAACTGGATGGCTTCGCTTAAAGTGGCTGCACTGTCTACGTATATACCATCACTCTCTAAAGTGAGTTTTAAAAGCGAACGAATTACGTTGGCATCGTCTAAAACGAGAACTTTAATCATATAGGGCGTCATTAATTTTTTTTAGTATAGAGGGCAGAGCTTTAAAAACCAATCATTGATTGTAAAAAAAATGAAATCAGATTTCCTTTATAAATATATGGGGTTTTTTAAGGGTGCAGCTAAAGCTTTGATTACATAAATATCATAGCGTGTATTTGGGCTGGAAATTGACGTGGAGGGTTCGACACCAAAGCGAAGACTTTTTATAGGCTCGGCCCCTTTAGGGCGCTTAACGACCACTCTTGATTTAGCTGTTTGCAGCGCTGTATCTAATAGCGTGGCGCTATCAAGGTCAGGGCCAACGAGTTGTTGCAGAGCCTGCATCTCTTTTTTAACGGCGGCTTTTTTCTTTTTTTCTGGATACATGGGATCCATATAAACCACATCAATTTTGATATCTTGTTGTTTCAAGAAGTCTGCACTATCCATGTTAATCAGAGAGAGGTTTTCAATACTCTGTTGCAGTTCTTTCGATAAGTTTTCAAGGGCCTGATCGGCTCTTTGCAAAGCATCATCTAATAATGCCGCAACGATAGGTGAGCGCTCAGACATAATCACCTTAAAGCCTTGGGTAGCGAGAACAAAACTGTCGCCGCCCATGCCGGCCGTTGCATCAAAAACAGTGGTTGTTTTGTCTATCTCCTGCACGCCCATTGCCCTTATTAGCGGTTGGCCTTTACCGCCGCCAAATTGCATTCGATGGGCTTTTTTGCCGGAGATAAAGTCAATATGCACCGGGCCGTTCGAAGCGCTACACAGGGCGAGATGAGATTCTGAGGTTTTTTTATCTTCTATCCACTCTAGCCAGAGCTTGTCTTTGTCTTTTTTATGGGGGCGTTCTGTAGAGAGGGGGATTTCTAGTTTCTTCGAGAGGCTTTCCGCTTTATCGGTGTGGTTTGGATCAAAGATAAAAAGCGTTTCAGACATAAAACCTTCTGCAAGCAATAACTAAATAATGGTAAATCGAAATAAAGGCCAACTATAATTGAGCCTATCTTAAACGAAACCGATGGGTGTCGTTCAGAATAGTGAAGGGTAAAGGGTGTTGAAAGTCCTATCTAATATAAAATCTGTCTTGATGTCTGTTGTACTGTTGTTGATGGGCAGTACATGGATACAGGCCGCCAGTGTCATAGATAGTCCCGAAAAAAATGCGCCTCTGAATGGCCCGAGTTGGACGCTTTTCTCTACTTATGAAAATGCAGGTTTTATCTTGTCTGATTCCGAGTCAGTCTTAGAATCTCGCAATCCTCAGCAAGCTTTTGTGCCAGCCTCGACAACTAAACTAATTACAGCTTTATTGGCCATTCAACACTGGGGATTGGAGCACCGTTTTTATACAGATTTTTATCTAAAACCGACGCAGACGGACCCTATTCTAGTGGTCAAAGGTTATGGAGACCCTTTTTTAGTGTCTGAAGAGTTAAAGTTGATTGCTGAAAAATTGAAGGCAAAATTGTCGGAGCGAGGTATCAAAAGATTGGCCGGTATTCAGTTGGATGTGAGTCACTATCAGGCGGGTTTAATTATGCCGGGTACCAGTCATAGCACCAACCCTTATGATGCGATTCCATCTGCTTTGGCGGCAAACTTTAATACGATTAATGTGATGAGAAAGGCGGGCAAGCTTGTCTCTGCTGAAAAGCAGACACCACTGCTACAAATTGCTAAAACGTTTGTGGTTCAATCCAAGCAGTTCAAAAGTTTAAGATCGGGAAAAAAGCTGCGTATGAATCTTGGTACTGACCCGCGCTTTGTTCAGCAGTACTTTGCTAATCTTTTGGGTTATTTTATTTCAGAGCAAGGTGTTCAGCTGGAGCAAGCCGTCACTTGGTCTCGGGTTCGCGGTGATGATCAAAAATTGTTGCGTCACTATAATAGCCGTGATTTATCTGAGGTGATCAAACCGATGATGAAGTACTCAACCAACTTTATCGCCAATCAGATTGCGCTTAATTTATCTGTTGAGAGGCAGGGGGGCCAGGCAAGTAAACAAAAGGTTCAGCAAGTCTTTCATCAGATGCTGAGTAAGCAGTTTGATTGGGATTCCTTTTTCATTGAGGATGGGGCGGGCCTATCTAGAGAAAATCGCTTGAGTTCTATTCAGCTGATTGATGTATTAGATCGTTTTGTGGATTACAAACACCTTCTACCTGAAATAGAGCAGCGCGTGTTTGCGAAATCGGGCTCTTTGATAGGGGTCAGTACGCTGGCAGGTTACGTTCAGCAAGATAATCAGTATTGGCCGTTTGCGATTATGATTAATCAAAAGGTCCCTTATCGCTTTCGCAATAAGTTGGCAAAAGAGCTGGCAGCAGAGTTTCCCCTTAAAGCTCCATTACACTAACTCACCTTTTCATCGTGTTTTCGGTTATCATATGCCGCCTAAAAAGTGGGTCGGACAATCGCGGAAGGTTTTTACCTTTGGAGGAAAGTCCGGGCACCATAGAGCAGGATGCCAGCTAACTGCTGGGCGGTGTGAGCCGACGGACAGTGCAGCAGAAAATATACCGCCGATGATTCTTCGGAAAACAGGTAAGGTTGAAATGGTGTGGTAAGAGCGCACCGCGCAACTGGTAACAGTTGTGGCAGTGAAAACCCCATCCGGTGCAAGACCAAATAGGAAAACACGTAGTGCTTGCCACTACAGCTGTGGCTCGCAGAAGTTTTCGGGTAGGTTGCTTGAGGCTGGCAGTGATGTTAGTCCAGATGAATGGTTGTCACTCGCAAGAGTACAGAACCCGGCTTATAGACCCGCTTTTTTCTTTTTTTATCTAGCCCTAGTTTTTGAATTACGCATTTAGAAAACTATCTTCTAAGACACTCCCACATTCTTCAATGATTTGTTCTTCTAGCATGAGTTCATCCATGGAATTTTCCAGCATGAGTTCAACTTCTTCACCGCTATAATTTGCATATTGACGTTGTATTACAATGGCGTACGCCATCTGAACAATTGCAACTAGGTTGCGATCTTTATCATCAATAATGTTTGCTAGATTGCGTTGGTGTTTCATCAATATGGTTTTTAGAAGTAGTCTGTCGAGTTCCCATTTCTGAGCAACAAGCACTCCTGCCATTGCGGTACTGGTTCCATATTTTTCTTCTTCTAATCGAGGCGCGCTGTATGCATACTTAAGATTTTCAAGGAATTGTTTGTCATAGTTATCAAATTTTTGACTGGCTAACAGGGTTCCAGATTTATGAAATAGGCCTGCAGTATAAGCTTCATCAACCGTTATGTTATCAACATGATGGGATATCTCGGCACAAACAGATGCAGCGGCTACAGAAAAGTCAGTGATTTCTGCAACAGCCATAGAGTTCATTTGCGTTTTAAAACTAGCACTCATAACTAAGTTTTTAAGTTTAGTCATTCCTATTAAAGCAACGGCTTCATGAATTGTAGTGACTTTAGAGAGCCTGCTTCCAAGACAGAACGGGGTGTTTGCCATCATTATGACTTCGGCTGAAAGGCTAAGGTTTTTGCTGATAATCTCTGTCAAGTCATTTAGGTCTGGCGTGGCAGATTCGGAGAATTCTCTACGGAGTTGCATCACTTCTTTTGGCATGGTGGGAAACTGGCTGTTTTTAAAGAAGATATGCGTTTGGTTTAGTTTCTCTTTTAATTGACTCATTTTTAAACCGAAATCCTTTTCGATAAGTTGAAATATTTTCTGCTTGTATAACTATATTTCATTCTTTGCAAATTTAAAATAGTCTGAAAAAACAGCCATGACTTAACACTTTAGGAATGGTCTTGGTTAAGCCGTTTTACAGTGTAAATTTTCTATACTGTACCAAAGTACAATTTACCGATTTTACGGGTTCGTTAATATAGGTATCTAAGAGCTACTGCTAGAGCACAGAGGGACTCAGTAAGCTCTAAACTCATAATAAAAATAATAGGGATACTTAGGATGAAGCCTACTACGGAAGTCATTATATCTGTTTTGATTTTTGCTTTGACAACGCTGGTAATTAGTACAACCCCCGCTTTAGCGGATGAACCAAGTTTAAAAACAAGTGACAGTGTTAACAGTAGTTCTTTAGTTTCTTTAAAATGACGGCGTTTAGTTTTTTAATCTTTAATTATCGCCCTTAAGTATCAGAAACTCTCACTACTAAAGCATGATCGATACTTCAGAAAAACGTAAAACAGCCCCTTCTAGGGGCTGTTTTACGTTTTTTGAAAAGAAAGCTTCTGTAACGCTTATT
>CAZJPO010000017.1:6630-18633 GCA_964547865.1 uncultured Thiosulfatimonas sp. | reverse complement strand
ACGGCCCTTTCACGGCTGTAACAGGGGTTCGACTCCCCTACGGGACGCCACATATTAAAACCCGCGTTAGACAATGTCTTTCGTGGGTTTTTTATTATCTAAAATAAAGTTACCCGATCAGGCTGAGTAAAAGAATGGACAGTGGGACAGGCCAGTTCGCCCATAGTGATTTGAACCGTTATTCGGTTTGAATTGAAACCGTTTCAATATTGGGGATGGTTTCAATATAATCCAATAGGTCACCTAAGTTTGTGCCATAGTCCAATTTCAGCGTTAACCTCATTTGAACCGAGTTATCTTGTTCGTTGGTTTCGGTTCGGGACTCAATCAAATTGATCTCTAGATCAGAAATCGCATTCATCACATCTCGCAACAAACCTTTGCGGTCAAAGGCCATAACATAGACCTGTGCTTTAAAGCTTGGTTTTTCAGCTTCCTCTTTATTCCATGAGACTTCAATCAATCTCTGCTTGTCTTCATAAGAGAGGTTAAGAATATTGATACAGTCCGACTTATGGACAGTAATGCCGCGTCCGCGAGTCACGAATCCGATAATATCATCACCCGGTCTCGGGTTACAGCAAGGGGCCAGTACTGTAGAGATATGCACCCCTCCAACCACATAAGCTTTAGCTTCTGTTGATTGTTCCTGAGCAGGTTCAGAAGCCTGGTAGAAAGCTAGATTCTGTTGAACTAACTTTGTCTTTTCAGGCTTTAAGACGCCCTGGATAGCATTGGTAATCTGCCTTTCGTTTATACGACCCTTACCAATTTCTTCAAAAAACACTTCGATATTTTCGATCTTAAACCGTTCAAGTATAGGTTCGACTGAGATCGACTCAGCATGTAATCTTTTAATTTCTTTATGGTATAGAGACTCACCGGCGACAATGTTTTCAGCTTTATTCTGCTTATTAAACCAGGATCGAACCTTATGTCGGGCACTGTTACTGGTTAGATAACCCAAATTTGGATTCAACCAGTTACGACTAGGCTCACCATTTTTAATGGTTAACACCTCAACCTTTTCACCCGTTCTTAAGGTATAACTCAAGGGTTGAATACGACCATTTACCTTGGCCCCACGACAGCGGTGTCCAAGCTCAGTGTGAATTTGGTAGGCAAAATCGAGTGGGGTAGCGCCTTGGCGCAAGGTAATAATTTCATTGTTTGGCGTCATCACATAAATATGATTACTCTGAAGCTCAGTACTGATCTCTTTTAGAACATCAGGATCGTCTGAACGTTCCAATATTTGACGGATATTGGCGATGCTGCGTTCTAGATTTTGATCAAAGTCACTTTGACCACCTTCTTTATATAACCAGTGAGCCGCCACACCGTATTCTGCATGGTGATGCATTTCAGGGGTTCTGATCTGTATTTCAACCGTTTTCCCCTCGGGGCCAATAATCACGGTATGAATCGATTGATAGCCATTTTCTTTTGGCGTCGCAATATAGTCGTCAAATTCTTCTTTGACATAGTTCCAGCGACTGTGAATTAACCCCAAGACTTCATAACAGATTTGTACGCTATCCACAAAAATTCGGACGGCCCGCAAATCGTAAAGCTCATCAATAGGTAGCTTTTTACGACGCATTTTTTTCCAAATACTAAAGATGTGCTTTGGTCGACCCGAAATCTTGGCGTTAATTTGGGCTTTATCGAGCATACCGTTCAAGGTGTTTAGAACCGTTTGAATATAGTCTTCACGCTCAGAACGCTTATCCTGAAGCTGTTTAGCAATAAATTTATACTCTTTAGGATGGAGATAGCGAAAAGAAAGATCTTCCAGCTCCCACTTTAACTGCGCCAGCCCTAGGCGGTTTGCTAGCGGTGAGAAAATCAGCTCAGTTTCCGAGGCGATTTGCCTTCTAACCTCAATTGGGTCATTTTTAATCGTTCTGAGGCGCGTAACTCTATAGGCCAGCTTCACAATCATAATGCGAATATCTGAAGTCATTGCAAGCAACATCTGCCTGAGGCGTTCAGACTGAACCTCACCAGAGCGTTGTTCTAGATCGAAATCTCGGAAACGATTGAGTTTGCGAATACCATCAACCAAATGAATAACTGAATTATCAAAATGATCTGATAGAACCTCACTGGTGTAGACCACTTCTAAATTAGGGTCACTCAATAGGGTTGCAATCAGCGTATCTGAATCGATTTTGAGCTCTGACATTAGCTCCGCAACTTGGTAGCTTCGAACGACACTTTTGGGAGGTAAACTATCAGCTTCAATCGCCATCTCACAAGCGAGTTTTGCCTTTTCAACCTGATGCTGAGAGAGGGTTTGAGTGGCAAATAGTAATTCAAATAATTCGCTGGCGCTTTGCATCTAAATCTTGACGTTTTTTATAGAAATAAGTTCGTATTCTATCTCTAATTACTGACAAAAATTAACCAATTTAACCTCTTAATCGTGACAACTTGCTTTACATGAATTTTCTTGTCTCTTTCTACTGGCAAATTGTCTAAAATAGGAAGCAATAAACTATTCGACAAAAAAATGAAAAAACTACCTGTTACAGACCTAACTACCTCCGCGCCTAACAGCGCTAATCAATTCTCGGTTGCCCCCATGTTAGATTGGACGGATAAACACTGTCGCTACTTTCATCGTCAGCTGACCAAGCAAGCCTGGCTATATAGCGAGATGGTCACAACAGGCGCCCTGATTTATGGCAATAATTTGCCAAGGTTTCTCGGCCACAACGATGGTGAAGTCCCTGTTGTTCTTCAGCTTGGAGGCAGCAACCCTGAGGAAATGGCCAAGTGTGCCAAACTCGGTCAGGAGTGGGGCTACGATGAGATCAATATTAATGTCGGCTGTCCCAGTGACCGTGTTCAAAACAATATGATTGGAGCCTGCTTAATGGGGCATCCTTCACTTGTAGCAGAAAACGTCGATGCGATAAAACAGGTGGTCGATATACCGGTTACCGTTAAAACTCGCATAGGTATCGACGAACAGGAAGATTATGAAATTCTTCAATCATTTGTGGGTGAACTGCAAGAATCAGGGGCTGACGGGGTTATCATTCATGCTCGTAAAGCTTGGCTAGAAGGACTTTCCCCAAAGGAAAACCGCGACATTCCTCCACTGAAATATGAATGGGTTCATCAGATTAAGCAAGAATTTTCCGACTTAAGCATTGCTATAAACGGTGGAATTAAGACACATCAACAAGCACTTGTTCACTTAGACAGCTATGAAAACATGGTGGGAGTGGATGGCATTATGATGGGGCGTTCAGCCTATGAACAACCCTACCTCCTCGCTGAAGTAGACCAACTCTACTATCAACAGAAAACCCCAGTAATCAGTCGAGAACAAGTGGTTCAAAATATGTACCCATATATTGAAAACCACCTGCAGAAGGGCGGCAAGCTGATCCAAATCACTCGCCACATGCTCGGACTTTTTCACGGTTTACCAGGCGGGCGCATGTGGCGACGCCACTTATCTGAAAATGCATTTAAACCAACTACGGGTTTGGATGTAATTGAGCAGGCCTACAACAAAGTCGCCTCTGAAATTCAACGCATGCAAGAACGCGCCGAAAAGGAACAAGCGTCGTGACCTTTCTCGATGTGCCTTTTGTAGAAAAAGACCAAGCAAAGTCACTTGGGGCGCGCTGGGATGCTGTTAGCAAGCGGTGGTATATCCCCGATACTTTCGATGGCGACCTCAATGCCTTTGCCAAGTGGCTTCCTGCGGAAAACATGAGTCCCAACGACCTCTTTACCCAACATAACGAAGCGACTGATGAGCAAAAGGGGATGAGTTTATCCGAGGTAATGAACCGGGTTCAGACAGTTTTAAGACAAGGTTTTCCGGGTGCGACCTGGGTGGTTGCCGAAATCTCTAATATCAATACTCGCCGCGGCCATATCTACCTTGAGCTTTCAGAAACCAATCAACAAGGCCAAATGGTTGCTAGTTGCAGGGCGATGATTTGGCAAAGCCAGGCAGGGCGCCTTCTAACGCGCTTTCAAACTGAAACAGGCAGTGAACTTACCGTAGGCCAAAAGGTGCTATTCTTGGCCGAAGTGAGTTTTCATTCGCAGTATGGTTTCTCGCTTGCCATTCAAGACCTTGATCCAAGCTACACGCTTGGGGAATTAGAGCAAAACCTTAATCAGATCAGAAAAAACCTGATTAAGAAGGGCATCTACCAACAAAATAAACAACAGTATCTGGCAGAAGATTTCTTTCGTATTGCGGTTATCGCCCCTCCAGAAGCTGCAGGATTAGGTGACTTCAGAGCAGATGCTGATATCCTACAGAAACATCAGCTCTGTGAATTTAAATACTTCTACAGTAGTTTTCAGGGCGATGCGGTTGAAACAGAAATGACCGCTGCGATTGAGGCAGTTCTGTCGCTGCATCAGTCCAACCCCTATGACGCTCTAGTGATTATTCGTGGTGGCGGAGCCAAGTTAGATTTAAGTATGCTGAACATAGAATCAATTGCTGAGAAGCTGTGTTCAATTGAGCTTGCCATCATGTCAGGTATTGGTCATGAAAGGGACAATACCATTATTGATGAAATTGCTCACAGCCGTTTCGATACCCCCAGTAAAGTCATTGGTTATATTCGCAACCAGATTGTTCAGCAGGCAAAAGCTGCTCAAAATAACTGGCAACAGATTGAAAAAACCAGTGTGGTAAGTGTACAAAGGCTTCACAATCAAATTAATATCCTGCAACACGGTATTATTCAAAACAGTCAGACCATTACCAGTCGCTGGCAAAAAGCCCTAGAGCCGGTCATTCATGAAATTAGCCGACTCAGCAGTCGCCAGATTAATCAGGTTAGCCAAAAGATTGAGCTGACCCAGCAGCAGATTGAATCGACCGTTGTTAAGCATGTAGCCAAAACTGCTATGGAGTTAGACCAACTTAAAGCAGCGGTACAAGAGAGAAGCCTGAGAACAGTCGAAACTCAGAAGCAACAGATTATACAGTCCATTGCCTTTATTCTGAGTTCAGGGCCTAAAGCCCAGTTAAACAGGGGGTTTGCCATGGTCAAAAACCAGCAGAGTAAGCCGGTTACAACCGCCATAAAAGCCCTGAATGAACCTGAGATTGAGCTTCAGTTCTCAGATGGTGCCATCAAAGCACAGATTGACCCCAGCCAAACGATAAAAACCCAAGATATCAAAGATCATGATGAGTAAGGAATAAAGATGGACAAGAACGCCGAATCATTTAAAGAAAATTACCAAAAACTCCAGGATATTGCGCAAAAGCTATCTAACAGCGGTGAAGTCGATATAGATGAACTCGTCCCGATGGTAGATGAAGCAACAAGAGCCTACCAGCTTTGTAAATCACGTATAGAGGCGGTAGAAACGGCTTTAAATACCCGTTTAGAAACGGAGAAAAACCAAGGTTCCGAAGAAGGTTAACACATGACAATAGCAACCATTTACCACAATCCACGGTGTTCAAAAAGCCGCAACAGCATGACCTTGCTGGAAGAAAACGGTATAGAAATTAATGAAGTCAGATATCTGGATACGCCGCCTACAAAAGACAAGCTTACCGAATTATGTAATTTGATGGGTGTGCAACCATTTGAAATTATCCGCACCGGTGAGTCACTGTTTAAAGAGTTAGGCTTAAACAAAACTGACCGGCGTTCAGACGATGAGTGGCTGGAAATTGTGATCAACAACCCAAAGCTGATTGAAAGACCGATTATTCAAATTGGCAATAAGGCGGTCATTGGCAGACCACCAGAAAAAGTACTAGACATTATTTAGGTTGGATAGCTGACTTTTTTAGTTTTAGTTTTAGTTTTAGTTTTTGCGAATACGCGAAATATAAACTAAGTAACAGGTTAGCGTAACAACCATCTTTCTTCGTTTTTTCAAAGCAACAGAAGTTGCCGTCCCCAAAACAACTCCAATTCTTGATTTTACAATTTTTATCTTAGATAGCTCAATTTTTAAAGAGAGGGTATGTCTTAATTGAATGCTCATTTCATCAAACACCCAATTTAACATAATATATATTATACGTTCATTTGGTATATTAAAGCATGGAGGTGGATTATGAAAAAAACCAAGAATATCCTTTTAATTCAAAACCATACAATATACTTAAACAAAACACCTTGTTCTTTTATGACCCAAGCTAAGCTTGTTGTTATGCTGGTTATGCTGTGCATCTATTGTTATTGTCACTAACCTCATAACCCAGAACTGAAGGCATAAAAAAACCAGCATATAGCTGGCTTCTTATTTGGAATCTTTAGAGAATTGAATCACTAGCCAAAAATAACCGGAATCATTGGCACTGTTGAAACCATGGCTAATAAAATCGGAACCCAAGCTTTATCTTCACGATTTTTAATTCCAATCAAACCTGCAACAACGGCAATCGGTGCAGCTATCCATGAAATTGGAGGGAAAACAATCGCAAATAAAATCGCAACAACCCCTGCAATCATCCCGAGCGTTGCAGAATTACCAGGCACATAGGTTTTAGTATTCAACATATCAGAAGGCTGATTACTGGCTGACTGTAATCTATTCATAATGCAATTGATATCAGCTTCAGACAAATCACTTTGAACAACTTCAAGATCCGTCATTCCCAATGTGATCTTTTTGTTTAGATAGAGTGATTTGACCAAATCATTCCAGCTTGCATCATCATCTAACCGATCAATGATTTCATGTGCTTCTTGCTTGATAGACATACCCATTCCTTTTTATGGACCGATGACATTTATACCCGCAAATAAATCATCTTTAATTGATAGTGCGTATTTTTTGAATTAAATTTGCTGTAAACGCCGTTTTTAAAGCGTTCTACGCTATTTTTATGCTACGCTTTTTATAAATTTTGCATTATTATATCTTTAATAGCATTTAATACTAACGAATTTTATCTGGAGTCTTGTTGCGTATGGCTTTAATGCCCGGCTTACAAATTAATATCGGTCAACAACTTAAGTTGACGCCGCAATTGCAGCAATCAATCAAAATTCTGCAGTACTCAGCCCTAGAAGTACAGCAGACGATAGAGACAACTCTAGAAACCAACTTCATGCTTGAGGTCAATGAAGACAGTGATCTTGAGACTGAAGATGAATCGAATGCTCTAGCAGAAACCGCAGATAAAGAAGATCCTTCTTTAGAAGCCGCCAATGAAAAGCCGCTTGATATCGAAAAAACCGAGTCTATAAAAGAAGACCTTGAAATTGATATGGAGTGGAATGAAGTTTATGGTGACCACCCTACCTCCTCACCCGCCTCATCAAACAGTGAAGACTACGTTAGCGCCGACACCTATACCGCCGCACAAGAGACGCTGCATGACCACCTTTATTGGCAATCTGACATCTATGTTTGGCAGGATCAAGAGGACATTATTGCATCCTACATAATTGATGACATCAATGACGAAGGCTATTTAAGCTCCTCTATTGAAGACTTGGTTAAAACAGTCAATAAAAATGAGCTCGCATTTGAAACAGGTTTAGAACAGGTTGAGGCCGTTCTAAAAGTGATCCAGCAGTTTGAGCCAACGGGCGTTGGTGCCAGAGACATTCAAGAAAGCCTTTTACTTCAATTGAATGCGATGCCACAAGACCCCTATGTAGTTTCGGCCAGAAAACTAATCGAAGAACATTTTGACTGGCTGTCTTACCATGATTCTAAACGTATTAAAAAGATGTATGGTTTAGATGATGAGCAGTTAACTCACCTTTTAAAACTCATCCAGTCACTCAACCCTAGACCGGGAAGAGATTATTCCAGTGCTGAGTCAGAAATCATCGTCCCAGACTTGCGATTGCGACGAGGCAAAGAAGGCTGGTTGGTTGAACTTAATAGTCAGGCATTCCCCCGTTTACAGGTTAACTCCGCTTATGTTGACTTAACCTCCTCGCTTAATAATGATGAGCAATCTAAAAAGATTAAAGAACAAATCATCGAAGCCAAGGGGTTGATTAAAAGTATCCAAAGTCGCGGTGAGACACTGCTAAAAGTCGGAAAGTTTATTGTTGAAAAACAGCAACGTTTTTTTGAGGAAGGCGAGCACGCTATGCAACCCCTAGTCCTCAGAGAAGTGGCTGATTTTTTAGATCTCCATGAATCGACCATATCCAGAGCAACAAACCAAAAGTATATTCAAACCCCTCGCGGAACCTTTGAATTAAAGTACTTCTTCTCAACAGGAGTGAGTCAATACGGTAGCGCAGACCAGTCTGCCATCGCCATCAAAGCTCACATTAAAGAGCTAATTAATGCTGAAGATCCCAAAAAACCTTTAAGTGACAATAAGTTAATGGTTCTACTTGAAGAAAAAGAGATTGTTGTTGCTCGCCGAACCATTGCGAAGTATCGAGAGGCAATGAAAATCCCCTCTTCTAGTGACCGCAAAAAACTCAATCAATTTAAACTCTAATCTTTTGATTTGCGCACAATAAATTTAAGTATCTTTTCAATATCCAAGCTCTTACTCAACCTCTTACCAGCTTTAACGTCAAAGACTGCCAGCTTTGGGAGCGAGAAAAAAATGAAGAGATTATTGAACCCAATTAAAGCCAGTATGATCAATCTATCTATATTTCCTTAGATGTCATGCGGATACGGTTATATAGCCAATTCAAGATTCTGAAATAATCGTGAATTTGCTGCGACTAGACTTTCAATATATTAAGTAATAAGGTTTCATATAGATACTTAATCAAATTTTATTCAGCGGAGCATTTTTTATGCAAAATACAGATTTCACCATTGCTGTCATTGAAGACGATGAACTTCAGTTAAACAGTCTTGTCGAGGCGCTTCAACAACAAGGCTTTACAGTGGATGCCTTTACCGATCGTGAATCGGCAGAAGCCTATTTTGATGAAAAGCTTCCCGACCTAGTTATTTCAGATATTATTCTAGGCGCTGAAGTTGACGGGGGGTTTGACCTTGCTAAACACCTTCTTAGCTTTAACCAACCTATCCCAATTATTTTCTTATCTGAAAGACAATCTGAATTTGATATCTATACCGGCCACGCACTTGGTGCCATCGATTATTTACCAAAACCGATCAGTTTAAATGTATTGATTGTTAAGGTTAAAAACCTGTTACGAATTACCGGCTCTCCAAAAACTGAACACTCTGAAGACGGCGAGTCAAAAATTCCAAACTTAGTACTTGCACCTGAACAGTTCCGTGCCTATTGGCATGAGAAAGCACTAGAGCTTACCGCCACAGAGTTCGAAATGTTAAAACAGTTTGCAACTGCAGGTGAAAACAATGTTGTGTCATATGACGCCCTTCAGTCTTCAACTCAAGGGGTAGTTGAACGCAACACAATCAATACTCACATCTGTCGTATCCGCAATGCATTCAAAAAAATTACACCAGAATTTAATCTGATACACAATGAATACGGTCGAGGTTATAGCTGGACTGAAAAAGATTAGAACTGATTGACTGAACATGAGATTTCCTGCTCAAAAAATCCAGCTATCCATTCGTAGTCGGTTTTTTATCTTATTGTTATTATTGACAATACTACCGTTTCTTGCTTATCGATTTGCCATTGATCTACATCGTATCATGTTAAACAATCAGGCAATTGTTCAAGAACAAACGGTTGAGAACTTAGCTTTAATTTTAGAAAACAGGACAGACTTGTGGGCGTTACAAATCCAATCAGGTGTCCCCACCCGCTTAAGCCACTTAAATCTCAGTAACTCGGTTATTTGGGCAGTAAACGAAGAGCGACAAACCACTTATGTTGTCGGTCAACTCCCCAAAATGGAAGACCAAAAAGAGGTCGATGTCTTTACTGGCACTGGACGAGTTTTAATCAAAACCTTTGCGACCTTTTTACCTTATACGCTACCCTACCCCTATCCGCAAAGCCAGACCCCTGAAAAAAACCTAATCAGCCAGGCGCTAGAAGGTAATACTCACCAGCAATATCGAATGGATGAAAATGAGCAACCCGTATCACTTATGTCCTCTACCCCTTTGATTTTTAACAGTAGAATCATAGGGGCGATTGTACTTGAACAGCGCATGGAAGGTTTGTTCAGTAACAACCTAAACTACTTTTATCGTTTAATTGGCATAGGCGCTTTTGTTTTCCTTTTAGTCATAATTGGTGCGATTATCAACACCGCCTCTTTATCCAATAGAATCATCAAGTTAGATGAGGATGTAAAACGCACTTTTAATGCTCAAGGACGAATCACTGACCTCGTTTTTGCGGATCGGGTAGCGCGAGTTTACAGTGATGAACTATCTAACTTAAGACATCATATTTATGAAATGCTACAGCAGCTTGGCGCCTACGAGCGCTACCTAAAACAACTTCCCAAAACCTTACGTCATGAAATTCATAACCCATTAAATAGGTTATCAATGGCCCTTTCCTTAATGGAAAAAGACACCTCCAATCCTCAAATCGGCCATGCCCAGCACGCTCTGGCACAGCTTAAGCAGATTATTAGCTCACTATCCGAAGCCACCAGTATCGAAGACAGCTTGCAGAGCCAAAAACCAGAAGCCTTCCCGGTGGGAGAGATGTTAAAAAACTACTTGGAAAACACCTCTACTCTTCACCCTGAATGGAAACTGAAATACCAGTGTGACTTATCGTCCAGAGCGCTCCTGATGGGAGATGGTTTTATGATTGAGCAATTAATGGATAAGCTTTTAAGTAATGCTTCAGATTTTAGTGACAATAAAATGCCCGTCACAGTAAAGTGCTTTAAAAAGAATAAAAAAGCAATTATCACGGTTTTAAATTCAGGCCCCCTACTACCAAAAGGCCATGAAAAACATATATTTGACGGAATGACTTCAATTAGAAAACTGAATCAAGATGAACAGGCTCATCTAGGGCTGGGACTTTACATCGTTCAGCTCATTGCAAACTTTCACCAAGGTAGTGCTAGCGCAGAAAACATTACGCTTTTCGAAGGACAAGCTTTTCAAGGCGTACGATTTACAATCGAACTACCCCTCGTAGATCAACAGTAACTTTGTAAGAAACATAGGAACTGTTTTGAAACAGAGATCCTGTCCCACCTAACTAAGTCGGTTAAGACTGAAGATAATAAGAGTCAATGTAAGCGCCTACTTAATTCTTCTCGAAATATCTTCAACCTGGCGAATCCAAGGCTTAATAGAAGTTGAACGTGAAACTTCATTCGCGAGCTTTTGCGCCTCTGCTTTAGAGTTTAAACTACCGGTCACTAGAATATAACTTAAAACTTTATTCTTCAGCTGACCGACAACTTTCACATCTTTAAGGTTTTTCTTCTTAATCATCGCTCGGAGATCCGCTTCATCAGCCATACTTGCTAATTGAAGAATATAGTTTTTGCGCGGTTGTTTCATTAACCATTGAGTATCACGGGTTTGCTTAACTTGTGGTACTGAAGGGGCTACCGGGGCTGAAGGGACAGCGACAGTTGGCTCTTTTACTGTAGCGACAGAAACCGTTGTAACATCTGACACTGTTGCGACCTCTTGACGAGAGGTCTCAGACTTTGATGAATCACTCTCAGCAGACAGTCTATTAAGTACTTTATTTACATGCTGATCGACTTGCTTACTAATTTCTAATCTGTGTTCACTCAATCGTTGATTCAGGTCTGATTTTAAAACAACATCCTCTTTATTAATGGATGCCGTATTAGTTGCACTGCCCTCAGCTTGCGCCTGACTTAAACTATCTACTTTTTCTTGCAAGGACGAAACTAGACTATTCAATTCCACTATTTGCTGTTTTAATTCCGTCACTTGGTTATTGTCAGCCAAACGGGTCGAAGCAACAGGGTTAGCTTGTTCCGCATTGGTCGTATAAACTGCTGTTTTGTCAGGCGCGACTGGGGTCTGAGCGGGGCTGTTTTGATCGCGGGTATCAAACGTGTTATAAAAAATAAAGCCTATCCCAATTGCTGTCAGCAAAAGGGTAAACAGAATAATAATGCCAAAGAATGGCGTAGTTGATTTTCTGGTAGG
>CAZJPO010000017.1:0-6530 GCA_964547865.1 uncultured Thiosulfatimonas sp. | reverse complement strand
AGTGTTGGGCGACGTCGAGATCGTTTTGGCTTTTTCGTCCGGCATCACATCTTCAGCTGCACTCAGCCACTCATTCAACGTGGGCCCTTTACTGGTCCGGTTAGATTGAGTATCGGCTTTGGGTATACCGCCCGCTCTAGATTCAATTTCTGCTAGAATTTTTGCTCTTTGTTCTTCTAATTCCGAAATAGTCTTTGGCATAGATTTCGTTCCAAAACTTCTTTAGTTATTCAGGGTTTCTTTGACGATTTATTGTAAAATGCTTTGTATTAAAAAGATACACCGATATTTTGGAGTTTTTACATGCCAACAATGGATGAAGTGGGTTCAGCCCTATTAATCATGTTAGCCCTTTTAGCAGTCAGCATTACCGTCGTCGGTTTAGTGATGTGGTGGCTGTATCGATTCTTTAAAAATAAAGACGAATAATCAGTCTTTCTGAAAAAGAAAAGTTTACGTCTGTCGCTTCTGGCCTCAGCCGTGAGCTTTAACTTTTGATTTGACCATCAACATAGCGCCAGGCTTGTTTGTCGTCTTTTTTGAAGTAGCTTTTTTCATGCAAATGGCCAACTTCATTGCCAATTTGATAAGTCGCTAAAAAGGTTACCCACCCCTCTCGATCTTTCTTGCGACCCTTCTTTCGCCCATTAATACTGAGTTTTGTCCAAACCATTCCTGGTGTAAAGTCGAGTACATCGGGACAAGTGGCGGGATCCCAAGTTGCTGTAAGGTATTCTTTAAGCTCAAGTCGAAAAGCGACAAATCTTGAACGCATCAATTCTTCAGCCGTTTGAGCCAACTTTTGACGACTGTGCAGCGGGTAACAACACGATTCATACGAGCGTTCGGTACCGCAGCCGCATGGTTGCGCTAGAAGTTCAGGATTTAAAATGAGCATTAAAAACCGTCCTTAATCTCAGATAAAGCAAGATCGCTGCTAAACTCAGACCCAACAAAATGCCAACCCAAAAGCCTGTAACCCCCATCGGCTCAACCAGCCAATTCTTAAACGCCAAGACATAGCCAAACCCTAAGCCTATTACCCAGTAACTTAGAAGCGTAACCCACATGGTAATTCTTGTATCATGAAAACCTCTTAAAATCCCGGCTGCACTCACCTGTAAAGCATCAAAAACCTGATACATTGCGGCAAGAATTAACAACACAATAGCAATTTCAAACACCGCAACATCATCACTATAAAGCTCCACGATATGTTCTCTAAAAAAGAAGCTAATGAATGCGAGTAACAAACCGACTAAAAACGCCCAGGTATAGCCCGTTTTAATGACGATACTCGCCAAAGCGGGGTCATTTTCTCCAAACGCTTTTCCTGTTCTCACCGTCAGAGCCATAGCAAGACTAAGGGGCACCATAAAGGCTAGCGAGGTAAAACTGATAGCGATTTGGTGAGCGGCAATCACGGTAGAACCGAGTACCGCGATAAACAGGATAATAAAACTAAACATACCAACTTCAAAAAGCAGAGCAAAAGAGTTCGGCACACCTATTTTCAAAATAGACTGAACCCCGTTCTGGAACTGCAATTTTATAGACTCAATATTTTTTGCGTAGAAGCGTAACTGCTTATTTTTCAGGAAGTAAAACACCGCCACAAATAGCATGGTCCACATCACAATCGTGCTGGCTACGCCACACCCTGCCGCACCCATCGGTTCAATTGGTCCAAATCCATAGATAAAAATCGCATTCAGCGGGACATTCAACAGCAAGGCTAAAAAACTAATCCACATGGTAGGCAGAGTATTTTCCAGCCCTTCCCAAACAAATCTCAGTGTTTGGTACAAAGCAATTGGCAGTAGGCCGAAAGCGATATAGAACAGGTAGTCTTGGGTTAACTGATAGACTTGCGGCTCAAGAGAAAGAAGGTCTAACAACCAACTGGGAGTCATCAAGACCATCATTGAGAACAGGCCGATTGGAATTGCTAGCCATAGACCTTGAACTAAAAACAAACTAATGTCTTTGTCTTTTCCAGCCCCTTTAGCTTTAGAGACAAGCGGCGTAATCGCCAATAGAATTCCGGTACCAAAGATAAATACCGGTAACATAATATTACTGCCTAAGCCGATTGCCGCTAAGTCGTCAGTACCGACCCAACCCGACATTAGGGTATCAATTACCCCAAGGCCGGTTAACGCCAGCTGTGCAAGCAATATTGGCATAGCCAGTTTAAAAAGTGTCGAAGACTCAGTTATAAACGCGGGGGAAGAAAAAAAAGACCTGAGGCGGATCATCTGTAATATCAACCAAGCAAGGCTCTAACCTGCACGGCGGCTAATCATTGCGTTGCTTGGCATTTTGAGAGGACTGTTGATTAGCTGCTTTTGGGTCTTTTTTAAGTTCTTCATCAGACTCTGTCTCAAGCGGTTCTCTATGCTGATGTTTCCAATAAGCTTCACCGTGTTGGTTTTCCAGTTCAGCGAGCTCTTCTTCAGACAGTTCAACCATACCCTCATCAGGGTTGGCTGGCACAATCGCTTGGGGAATCAAGAAGATAACAATGATCTTTAAGGTCCAGTAGACCAAGGCATAAACTACGACTGCCAACGCTAAGACCAGTGGAATACCAAACACCAAGTCAACGATCAAGGCTTTACCTTCTATCAACTTGGTCATTAACGCCTTCTCTATAAAGGCAAAGTATAGCCACGCAAAAACAGACAGTAAGCTCGCTAGAATCGCGTACTTATCAAGTCTTGGGTGAATTCGGGAATTTCTAAATAGACATAACATAATAAGATTTCACTCAGTATTTGAGTTTAGTTTTAGGATTCCGTATTAGAATCCACTTTTTGAAAAAACAGCCATTGCAATGCAATGAAAGTACTGGCAACGTTAAATTCAGCATTCAGCAATTTGGACCTTGCCTCCGAAAAAGGCATTTTAATCACCCGGATATCTTCCCCCTCTTCAGGTTTACCTGCAAAAGGGTCAACAAGATTTGAATCAATTTCAGCCGCATATAGGTGCAGAATCTCTTGGCAGGCACCCGGACTTGGATAGAATTGAGAGATGTATTCCATCTGATTGATTTGCATACCAGTTTCTTCTCTGGTCTCTCTTACCCCTGCCTGCTCAGCAGTTTCACCACAATCAATCATGCCGGCAACCGGCTCAACCAACCAGGCTTTTTCTGGATTACCGTCTTTGAGCGCTTGTTCGACCGCACCGGCTCTAAACTGCTCAACCAGAACCACGACAGAGTTCGCTAAATCATAAAGCAGAACCAAAACAGCTTGATTTCGATTAAATACTTCTCGGCTAAGTATTTCAGAGTCACCACCGTGAAACAATGAATGCGAAACCTTAAGCTCAACAAATTCAAAAAAGCCTTTATACAAAGGTACTTCAGCATGTAGGGTGAGAGATTTTTTGAGTTGATTCATGACTTATTGAGCACTCAACCGATTACTGAACTTCGACCATGGGTACTCGCTGAGTCACCGCACACAAAAGCTCGTAACCAATTGTTCCAGAAATTTCAGCTACCTCATCTACAGGGAGTTTTTCTCCCCAAAGAATCACTTTATCTCCAATACGAACCGGTAAAAATGCTTCGGTCAAATCAACCGTAATCATATCCATCGAAACACGGCCCACTAATGGCAGCTTCTGACCATTAATTAACACGGGGGTTCCATTTGGCGCGTGTCTCGGATAACCATCACCATAACCAATCGCCACTATGCCAATACGACTTTTTCTTTTTGCGGTCCAAGTATTGCCGTACCCTACAGACTCGCCTATCTGAACGGTTTTGATCGCAATGATCTCCGACTCTAACTGCATAACGGATTCAAAGTTAACGCCTGATACAGTGGTGCCTGCCCCATAAAGAGAAATCCCCGGACGGATCCACTGTAGATGTGATTGCGGATAAAATTGAATGCCGGCTGAGTTCGCGAGGCTCTTTGGGTACAGATAGGGTTTTGTGACGTTTTCAAATCGACTGATTTGTGCCTGAGTAAAGTCAATCGCTTCAGAGGTGGTTTCATCAGCTGACGCGAAATGACTCATCAAATGGATGCAAAAATCATTCGGTGAATTCTCCAAGCGACTGACCACCGATTGAACCTGCTGCATATCAAAGCCAAGACGATGCATGCCTGTGTCGATTTTTATCCAAACACTCAGCTGAATATCAATATTGGCATTGAGCAACCATTCTAATTGGTGTTCAGAATGAATCACCAAGTCTAAACGGTTCTGCACAACTACCGGAATTTCAGCCTCAAGAAACAAGCCTTCCAACAATAGAATACGATGCAGAAAGCCCTTTTTACGCAACAACATAGCCTCGTCTATTGAGGCGACACCAAAGGCATCTGCCCCACTCAACTGGTGGGCAACCCTTTCAATTCCATGACCATAGCCGTTTGCTTTAACCACGGCAAGGACTTTACTTTTAGGGGCAAGAGACTTGAGCTTTTCTAAATTCTTTTTTAAGGCTGGAAGGTTTATCAAAGCCTTAGCGGGGCGATACATCATCGAACGTTAACCTAGTATTGCTCGTCTGGCACATCGAATCCAGCGTGATTATCAAAACGGGTATATTCCCCAATAAACGTCAGGCGAACCGTACCCAGAGAACCATTACGATGTTTACCTAGGATGATTTCAGCAATCCCTTTATCTTCAGTGTCTTTATTATAAACTTCATCTCGGTAGATAAAGATGATTAAGTCGGCATCCTGCTCAATCGCGCCCGACTCACGCAAGTCAGACATAACCGGTCTTTTGTTTGGTCGCTGTTCAAGACTGCGGTTAAGCTGGGAAAGTGCAATGACAGGAATATTGAGCTCTTTTGCCAAAGCCTTCAAACCACGGGATATTTCCGAAATCTCGTTTACACGGTTCTCGGCATTGGCAGAGCCGCGCATAAGCTGTAGGTAATCCACTACAACCAACCCCAACCCTGTCACACTCTTTTCCGGATCCTCATCACCGCGCTCTGTAGCAGCTTTACGTTGCTCATCGCGAATATCTTTATCGATGCGTCTCGCACGCGCACGAAGTTCACTAATCATCAATGCAGGGGTATCATCAATAAAGACCTGAGCTTGCGAGAGAATGTTGATCGCTTTATTCAGTTTTGGCCAATCATCTTGTGCCAGCTTACCGGTACGCATTCGACCCGCATCAATTCGTCCAATCGAACTGATCATACGCATGGCCAGAGATTCACCCGGCATCTCCATACTGAATACCGCAACAGGAGTATTGTTCTTAGTCGCAATATTCTCCGCCATATTCATCGAAAACGTGGTTTTACCCATCGACGGGCGTCCCGCCACAATGATCAAATCACCATTCTGTAAACCAGCGGTAATTTCATCAAACTCGGTTAGGTGAGTCTCCTGGCCCGTAATGGTTCCTTCGGTATTAAATAACTCATCGATTTTATTGATCGCCGCTTCCAGCAGAAAATCCATGCTTTTGTATTGGCGCTCTTTACCCTCACCGTGCTCAGCAATGCCCATAATCTGAGACTCAGCAATATCCAGAATATCGCGGATATCTCGACCTTGAGGGAAGTACGCCGCCTCTGAAACATTATTACTGGCGTCTATAAGCTTTCGCAGGATAGACTTTTCACGGACGAGCTGTGAATAATAGAGAATATTGGCGGCACTGGGCGTGTTTTTAACCAGCTCAGTTAGATAATGTTTATCTCCAGCAGTTTCGATTTCACCCGTGTTTTCAAGCTGGCTGACCACCGAAACTAAATCAAAAGGTTTATTATTGCGGCTCAAATCAACAATGGCATCAAAAATAACTTTGTGCTGTTTGGTATAGAAATCCATGGCATTGACGATACCCGTCACATCATCCATTACGTCATTGGACAACATCAAGCCACCCAGTACAGACTGTTCAGCCTCTAGAGAGTGAGGGGGCACTTTAAACAGCTCATCTGCTGGTTTAGTTACGCTGGTTATAGAAGGATCTCTGGCTGCCATATCGCTGTGACGTCACACTTAATACTCAAAAATAGGGAAGAAATATTATAACCGTTGCACAAAAAGAAACCGTGGATTTAACAAAAAAATTAGACATAAAAAAACGGGACAACCCATTTGGATTGCCCCGTTTTTTATCCTAATCTAAATAAATAGATTAGTCTTCAGCTTCAGTTGCTTTTACATCTACTGTAATTGAAGCGACAACGTCAGTGTGTAACTGAACATCGATTTCGTAAGTTCCTACGTGGCGTAGTGCACCTTCTGGCATACGAACATCACGACGAGCAACTTCAAAACCAGCTGCTTTAAGTGCATCAGAAACATCCTGAGTTCCAACAGAACCGAATAGTTTACCTTCATCACCTGCAACAGACTCGATAGTCACAACTTGACCGTTTAGGTTCTCATAAACACCTTGAGCTACTGCTAGCTCAGCGGCCGCTGCTTTTTCTAATTCAGCGCGGATTTTTTCGAACTCTGCAACGTTGTCTTTAGTTGCTGCTTTCGCTTTACCTTGAGGGATCAAAAAGTTACGAGCGTAAC
>CAZJPO010000016.1:0-18875 GCA_964547865.1 uncultured Thiosulfatimonas sp. | reverse complement strand
TGATTATGGCCAGTGTTGAGGTCACGGCGGGTGAAGTGAAGATCATTAAAATGGTCGATTACCTTCGCAACTTGTTTGTGCCGACTAGCTTGAATATTTATCGAATTAACCCCCTAAATGGTGTTTCACTGTTTACCCTTGACTCTAAGCTGATCTTTACCGCTGTAGATATCTACTTTGGTGGAACAGGACTCTTACCCTTTAAAATTGAAGGGCGAGAATATACCCCTGTAGAAATGAGTATGGTCAGAAGTATTTTAGATATTACTTCTGAAAACCTGCGCAAAGCGTGGGGCCCGGTTATGGATATCGAGATTGACTATATGCACTCGGAGATGAACCCTAAATTTGCGGGGATTGTTGATCCGACCGATATGATTGTGGTCTGCCCAATCAATGTTCGTTTTGAGGGGGTAGAAGGGCGTATCGATATCGTCATGCCGTACTCTATGCTCGAACCGGTTCGAGATAAACTTGAAGAGGGTATGTCTAATCTGCAAGGTGAAAGCGATAATCGCTGGTCAAGAACCCTGAAAGAAGAAGCCAAAAATATTGAAATTGATCTGAGTGTCAATTTGGCCGAGCTAAGAATGAGTGTTGATGATCTATTGAAAATGGAAAAAGGCGATATTATTCCATTAGACATGCCGAAATCAGTCACCGTCAAAGCAGAGAATATAGCAATTATGCGCGGTAAACTTGGCGAAAGTAACGACAAGAAAGCCGTAAAAGTAGAGAAGATTTTACATCACCCCGCTTATCCAGAGCGAACGATAGAGAATGTTAAGGAGTGGTACGATGAGTGATGAAGAAGATACAAGTGCATGGGATGAGGCGCTTGAAGAACAGGGTGACGCTGAAGGTGGTGGAGACGCTGACTGGGGCGATGCCCTAGATGAGCAGGCAGCCGCTCTAGGCGCAGACAGTATTAGTGCGGCAGATTTAGAAAGTTTAGCAACCGATACTGGCGAAGGTAAAAGTAAAGTTGATTTAGATGTATTGATGGACATCCCCGTCACTTTACAGCTAGAGATTGGTCGGGCAAAAGTATCGATTCGCAACCTGTTGTCCTATACTCAGGGTTCGGTAATTGAGATGGATCGCCTTGCGGGTGAGCCGCTTGATTTACTGGTGAATGGCACTCTCATCGCACATGGTGAAGTGGTTGTGATTAACGATAAGTTCGGGGTTCGTTTAACCGATGTTGTCAGTCCTCAAGAACGAATTAAAAAGCTAAAATAATGAACCTTTCTAAAGTCATAAGCTCAGTTATTGCAGTGTTTTTCGCTCTGCACGCAAACTGGGTTTTGGCTCTGGCTGAGGAAGAGGCAAAATCGTCAATGACGGTGGGAAGTTCTGTCGCACAGCCGAGTGAATACTTTGGTCAAATCATCCTTTCCCTTACTCTTGTTATTCTGATTATCTTCTTTTCAGCTTGGCTATTGAGACGTTATGGCCGTTTTCCGGGCGTGGCAGATGGCAACCTTAAGGTATTGGGGGCTCTATCTGTTGGACAGCGTGAACGCATCCTCTTGCTACAAGTAGGTAAAGAACAGGTTTTAGTTGGGGTGACATCCAGTCGTATTACTCGTTTACATCAACTTGAAGAACCCGTTGAAGTCGCGCATAATGAAGCCATTAGTTCGCCTTTTGCTAAACGTTTGCAAGAAGCCTTAATGGCGAGTAAACCAGCTGATAAAACGGCTGATAAATCCGATAGTAATAAATCTAACAAAAACGGCCCAGATAGCAGTGAAAGTCATTAGACCCTTATCGGTTATTCTTTTCCCTCTTCTTCTTTTAGTGTTTCCCCTCGCCGTCTCGGCTGAACCTGGTATTCCTGCCTTTACGGTTGAAACCGATGAGCAGGGTAATCAAGATTACTCTTTGACGATTCAAATCCTGTTATTAATGACGGGGCTGACCCTTTTGCCTGCGGCTTTGATCGCCACGACGTCATTTTTGCGTATCGTGATTGTTTTGGCGCTTTTAAGACAGGCGCTTGGAACCATGCAGACGCCTTCTAACCAAGTGCTAATCGGCTTGGCACTTTTTTTAACGCTCTTCATCATGGCGCCAGTTCTAGATAAAATTTACGACACGGCTGTTTCACCTTATATGGAAGAGCAGATAAAGTTTGCCGAAGCGGTTGAAATTGCTTCTAAGCCGATGCATCAGTTTATGTTGCAACAGACTCGTGAGGACGACTTAGGCATGTTTGCAGAAATGGCCGATGTGACCTTAACCGATCCACAAACTGTTCCTTTTAAAGTCCTGGTACCAGCGTTTATGACCAGCGAATTAAAAACGGCTTTCCAGATTGGATTTATGATATTTATACCATTTTTGATTATTGATTTGGTTGTCGCGAGTTTGTTGATGTCGATGGGGATGATGATGTTATCCCCCATGATTATTTCTTTGCCTTTCAAATTAATGCTATTTGTATTAATCGATGGATGGGCATTGGTTGTTGGTACTTTGGCAAATAGTTTTGTCGTACCTGGGGGGATATGATGCAACAAGAAATGGTATTAAGTCTCGGTCAAAGAATGCTTGAGGTGACGGCAATGCTGGCGGGTCCTCTACTTATTCCTGCTTTGGTTATTGGTCTGTTAGTCGGGATGTTTCAAGCGGCGACCCAAATCAATGAGATGACCTTGAGTTTTATTCCTAAGCTGGCTATTGTCGGGGTTGCCTTAGTGATTGCTGGTCCTTGGATGTTAACGACCCTAATCTCATTCACTCGAGAGCTCTATATGAATATACCGGCCTTGATTGGCTAGTTTAGGTATAGTCAGTTGAGGTTCGGGTAAGATGTCTTTTAGCTATCCAGAATTTCTCCAGCTGGTAGGGCTCTATTTCTATCCTTTTGTCAGAATTGGCGCCATGTTGTCGATTATTCCTATCTTTGGAATCCGTGCCGTGCCAACCCGCTCCAAAATCATTCTATCGGTTTTTTTGACGTTGGTGATCGCACCTACCATCTCTCTCCCACCTCCAACAGATCCGTTTAGTTGGCAGGGGATACTTTTTATTGTCCAACAAATTTTGATAGGCGTTGCAATGGGCGTCATCTTTCTAGTTGTTTTTCAGGCTTTTGTTGTAGCGGGTCATCTGATTGCAATGGGGATGGGGTTGGCATTCGCCCAGATGGTTGATCCCGCTACCGGTGTCAATACACCGGTGGTTTCGCGCTACTTTACGATTATTGCTACCTTGCTGTTTTTGGCTTTGAATGGTCATATTTTAGTGATCCAAGTAATTGCTGATAGTTTTGAATATTTACCGATAGGCGTCTCCTTTTTAAACCAAGAAAGTATCTGGTTAATCGTGGAATTTGGAAGCTATATGTTCTCCGCAGGTGTATTAATTGCTTTACCTGCTATAACAGCACTTTTATTGATCAACGTGTCTTTTGGTGTTGTGACCCGAGCCGCACCAGCCCTGAATATCTTTGCTGTCGGCTTCCCTGTCACTTTAATGGCAGGTTTGATTATGTTGTCATTGACAACGCCATTGATTTTGCCTCACCTACAAGAGCTGGTTCGAAGAGCTGTAGAGGTAATTTCGCAATTCCAATTAACGGGAGTTTAGGTCGTGGCTGAAAACCAGGACGGTACTGAAAAATCCGAAGAACCCACCGCCAAACGGATTGAGGACGCCCGTAAGAAAGGGCAAATTCCTCGGTCCAAAGAGTTGACGACGGTTTTAATGACGCTTTCAGCAGCCCTGTTTCTGCTGTTCTATGGTTCGGTCATGATTCAAGATGTCGCCGCTATCTTAACTAAGGGGTTGAGCTTTGATCGAGATATCGCCTTTGATCAACAGAAGCTATTTGGACAAATTCTCTCGATCATTCAGGCAGCAATCTTTATGATCTTGCCTTTTATTCTACTCATGGTGTTCATCGCTCTGGTTGCCCCGACTCTCTTGGGCGGCTGGAGCTTTAGTACTCAAGCAATGGCTCCTAAGCTAAGTAAGCTAAACCCGATTTCAGGGATCAAAAGAATGTTTTCTGCCAATGCCTTGCTTGAACTGTTCAAGGCTTTGGCGAAATTTTCTTTAGTCATCGCGATGGCGGTTTTCTTTTTGTATAGCGTTTTTTCAGAAGTGTTAGGACTCGGTATTGAGCCGCTTAAACTTGCATTGGGACATTCGGGTGAAATTATTATTAAAGCCTTTATCTTTGTGAGTTTATCTCTGCTGATTGTGGCAGCGATTGATGTGCCTTTTCAACTGTGGAATCACAACCGTCAATTGAAAATGACCAAACAGGAAGTTAAAGAAGAGTTTAAACAGCAAGAAGGTAATCCTGAAGTCAAAGGCCGTATTCGTCAGGTGCAACGTGAAATGTCTCAAGCACGGATGATGCAGAAAGTACCCGAGGCTGATGTGGTCATTACCAACCCGACGCACTTTGCGGTGGCGCTAAAGTATGACCCTGAGGTGATGCAGGAGCCACTGGTCTTAGCTAAGGGGTCAGATTTTATGGCGGCGCAGATCAGAACCATTGCTCAACAGAATGAAATAACCATTGTAGAAGCCCCGCCATTGGCAAGGGCTTTATACTATAATGCTGAAATTGATCAGCCAATTCCGTATGACCTATTTAAGGCGGTTGCCTCGGTATTGGCTTATGTTTATCAGCTTAAAAATGCTGGTAATACTGAAGAGGTTGATTTTGAAAATCTACCGATTCCTGAGAATATGAAAACAGATTAGTTTTAGAGACAGATGGACTATAACGACCTATTGAACAAATTCAAAAAAACCATGACTAGCGGTTTAGGGGTGCCTATCGCTATTTTGGTCTTATTGGGTATGGTCACTATTCCTCTGCCGCCATTCTTATTGGATATGTTCTTTACCTTCAATATCGCACTTTCCCTTGTGGTGTTGATGGTGACGATTTACGCCAAACGCCCACTAGATTTTGCAGTTTTCCCAACCATTATTTTGATCGCAACACTGTTCCGGCTCTCTCTGAATATTGCTTCAACTCGAGTTATTCTTTTGGAAGGACACGGCGGGAGCGCATCGGCTGGTCAAGTGATCGAAGCCTTTGGTGAGTTTGTTATTGGCGGTAACTATGCGGTCGGTATCGTTATCTTTGCCATTTTGGTTGTTATTAACTTTGTGGTAATCACTAAAGGGGCAGGAAGGGTTGCAGAGGTGAGCGCTCGATTTACCTTGGACTCAATGCCGGGTAAACAGATGGCGATTGATGCGGATTTGAATGCCGGCCTAATCACCCAAGAAGAAGCCAAGGTTAGGCGTTCTGATATTGCGACCGAAGCGGAGTTTTATGGGTCCATGGACGGTGCCAGTAAATTCGTTCGAGGGGATGCGGTTGCTGGGATTATTATTTTGTTTATCAACCTAATTGGCGGTTTTGCCATTGGGGTTGGTCAGCATGAATTGAGCTTTTCTGAGTCAGCGCAGATCTATACCATCTTAACGATTGGGGATGGTTTGGTTGCTCAGATTCCTGCGCTGTTACTTTCTACTGCGACCGCTATTATTGTCACCCGAGTGACAGGTGGGGAGGGCTCTGAAGATATGCGTCAACAGATGCAAATGCAGATGTTTTCCAGCCCAAAAGCATTGGCGACCACCGCTGGGATCGTCGGCTTTATGGGGATCATCCCAGGCATGCCAAACTTTGCGTTTCTAACTTTCGCAGCCGTTGCCGGTTTGGGGGCTTATCTGATTTATAGACAGCAGGCTCAGGTTCAAGAGCAGCAACCCGTTTTGAGTGAAGAAATTGAAGAGGAAGTTGCGCCCTCTGAGTTGAGTTGGGACGATGTACAATCTGTTGATGTACTTGGCTTGGAAGTGGGTTATCGCTTAATTCCTATGGTGGATCAAGCTCAAAATGGTCAGCTATTAGACAGAATAAAAGGGGTCAGGAGAAAAGTTTCTCAAGAGCTTGGTTTTTTGGTGCCCCCTGTACATATTCGCGACAATCTAGATTTAAAACCTAATGAATACCGCGTGCTTTTAATGGGCGTCTCCGGCGGAGAAGGTGAGGTCTACCCTGATAAGGAGTTGGCCATTAATCCCGGACAGGTCTTTGGTGAAGTACAAGGGATTGTGACCAAGGATCCTACCTTTGGCTTAGACGCGGTTTGGATTAACGCCTCAGAGCAAGATCAGGCACAGGCTTTAGGCTATACAGTTGTCGACTCGAGTACGGTTGTTGCCACGCATGTCAGTCAGTTGATTCAGGACTATGCGGCAGAGCTGCTTGGTCACGATGAGACTCAACAACTTCTTGATAAGCTCAAGGAGAGCTCGCCAAAATTGGTCGAAGAACTGGTACCTGATAAACTATCGTTAGCGGTAGTAGTGAAAGTCCTTCAGAATTTATTGATGGAAAAAGTGTCGATTCGCGATATGCGCACGATTTTAGAAACCTTGACAGAGAGGGCGGCGTTGTCTCAGGATCCAACGGAATTGACGATTCATGTGCGAACCTCCCTTGGGCGTTCAATTATTACTGAGATTATCGACAAAGATCAGGAGCTAAAAGTCATTACTTTGGATCCCAGTCTGGAACAGTTATTGCTCCAAGCCGCTCAAGGGGCGCCAGAGGGTCAATTGGCCATTGAACCTGGGTTGGCTGAAAGGTTGCACTCCACCCTAAAAGATGAGAGCCAAAAAGTTGAAATGACAGGCCAAAATGCAGTGCTGTTAGTGGCTCCACAGGTTCGCGCACAACTGGCAAGGCTCTTTAGATTTAGCTTACCTACCTTACATATTCTGGCTTACTCAGAAGTGCCAGAAAACCGACCGATCAGTGTCGTAGCGAGTGTAGGACAAGGGGAATAGATTGAAAATAAAGCGATATTTCGCTCCCAATATGCGTCAAGCAATGTCTTTGGTGAAAGAAGAGCATGGTGATGATGCCGTGATCTTATCTACTAAAGATGTAGACGGTGGAGTAGAAATAGTGGCTGCTCTTGACCCTGAAGCCAACCAATACCAACAAGAAAAGGCGGAGCGCCCGGTTGGTGGAAGCTATCACAATCATGAATTACAGCCTCCTGGCCCAGCCTCTGATTTTTCTCAGCCGTCTAACTCGCAATCAATGCAACCTTCAACCGGTCAGCATGAGATTTCACAGATGGCAGAGGAGCTAAAAAGCGTCAAGGCGATGCTGGAAAACCAGCTTTCTGGCCTGGCTTGGGGACATACCGAACACAGTGATCCTCACAAGGTGCAATTGATTAAAAAGCTGGTACAGCTCGGGATAGGCTGGGAGTTGAGCCAGAAGATGGTTGAAAAAATTCCCAAGGTTAACAGTCTGTCATGGGGAGCGATTTTAGATGAGCTCCAAGAGATGATTGTGGTTGAAGAGAAGGATATTATTGATCGTGGTGGAATTGTAGCCCTAGTTGGGCCAACGGGCGTGGGTAAAACCACCACGATTGCAAAAATGGCAAGTCGTTTTGTGATGCGAAACAGCCCTAATGATATTGCCATTATCAGTACCGATACCTATAAAATTGGTGCGCAGGCTCAGCTTAAGCATTTTGCTGATCTGATAAATGTGCCTCTACACGTTGCCAATACTCAGGGGGAGCTTTATGCATTGTTAACCTCGATGAGCAATAAAAAACTGGTATTAATTGATACGGCTGGTATGAGTCAACGTGATCTGCAACTCTCACAGCAAATAACCTCGGCTCATCAAGGGGTTAACTCAGTTCGTAACTATTTGGTGATCTCGGCAGCGACACAGCGTTCGGTATTAAATGATATTGTGGAATCCTTTAGTCAGGTGGTTTTGCAGGGTTGTATCTTGACCAAAGTAGATGAGGCATTACAATTAGGGAATGTGCTCACGGTTTTAATTGAAAAACAGCTACCAATCGCTTATCTATCGAGTGGTCAGCGAGTTCCTGAAGATTTAGAGAAAGTTAGGGCAAAAGAGTTAATGGACCAAACCATATTTTTAGGACAACAGAACAGTTCTAGTAGTGAAAATGAGCAAGCATTCCAGTTGGGAATGGGTAAGGAGATTTCTAATGCTCAATGATCAGGCAGCGGGGTTGCGTGCCATGCATTCAAATCAAGCACAAGAGCCGGCACCAAAGCCGGTCAGGGTGATTGCCGTCGCCAGCGGAAAAGGCGGTGTCGGAAAAACTAATGTGTCCGTTAATTTGGCGGTGTCTTTAAGTAAGATAGGTAATCGAGTTCTGCTCATGGATGCAGATATGGGATTAGCCAATGTGGATATTATGTTGGGTTTACAAACTGACTATAATCTGTCCCATGTTTTGGATGGTCAAAAAGAGTTAAGAGACGTTATGGTCGAGGGGCCTGCCGGTGTAAAAGTGATCCCAGCAGCCTCTGGCGTGAGGAGAATGGCGCAGCTTTCTGCGATGGAGAATGCGGGTATTATCAATGCTTTCTCTGAACTCAATGGCGACTTAGATGTCTTAATTGTAGATACTGCGGCTGGGATTGCCGATAGCGTTGTCAGTTTTTGCCGCGCCGCGCAAGAAGTGGTGGTAGTGGTGACGGATGAGCCAGCTTCCATTACAGATGCCTATGCCCTCATAAAGGTCCTGAGCAGAGACTATAAACTTTCAAAGTTTAGATTGCTGGCCAATATGAGTCGTTCTCCTGCACATGGACAACAGTTATATGAGAAACTGGCTAGGGTCTGTGAACAGTTTTTAGATGTTACGATTGATTATTTAGGTACGGTTCCGTTTGATCACGATCTGCGTGAGGCTGTGCAAAAACAAGTACCTGTCACGGTACATAGGCCAAATAGTGTGTCATCAAAAGCTTTTCAGGCGATGGCTCAAAAGATAGAATCTTGGCCAACGCCAAGAGGGGTGACGGGTTATCTACAGTTTTTTGTTGAGAATCTATTTCAGCGATAGGTTTTTGGGAGTAAGGTGAAGTTGCCAATGAGTGGTACCAACGTATATGAGCAAATACAGAAGCAATCCAATCACGAAGTGTTGGATCTTGAGTCCTATTTGCCATTAGTCAAACGTATTGCCTATCACCTAAAGGCACGCTTGCCAGATAGTGTCATCGTTGATGACCTGATTCAGTCGGGTATTATTGGCCTGATTGAGGCTATGCAGAAGTTTAATGCAAACCAAGGTGCCAGTTTTGAAACCTACGCTGGGATTCGAATTCGGGGTGCCATGCTCGATGAGATTCGCAAAGGTGACTGGACACCGAGATCGGTCCACCGGAAATCTCGAGAAGTCAGTGGGGCGATCGCCAAAGTGGAGGCGCGTTTAGGTCGCGAGGCTCACGATGACGAAATTGCCGCCGAGATGGAACTCGATATTGAAGATTACCACCGAATTTTGAGAGATACGAATTCTGCACAGTTACTGTCGATTGATGAGCCCGATCATGATGAGTTATCTGAAGATAGGATGGTTTCTCGTGGCTTAACGCCTTTGGGTGAGTTATCAGAGAGTGGTTTCCAAGAAGCGCTTGCCGAAGAGATTGATAACCTTCCAGAGAAAGAAAAGCTGGTGATGGCTCTGTATTATGATGAAGAACTGAATTTGAAAGAGATTGGTCAAGTTTTGGATGTCAGTGAATCTCGAGTCAGTCAGATCCACAGCCAGGCGATTAAACGTATTCGTTCAAGAATGGGTGACTGGATTTAATGGTACTGGTAGCAGTTCATGCAAGTTGACACCAATCTAAAAGTTTTAGTTGCAGACGATTTTTCTACCATGAGAGCGGTTGTGCACAAGCTGTTAAATGAACTGGGCTTTACCGATATTTTTGAAGCTAAAGATGGTGATGAAGCTTGGTCAATGATTCAGACAGAAGACTTTGGGTTAGTGGTCAGTGACTGGAATATGCCGGGTATGACAGGTCTAGAATTACTGACAAAAATGAAAGCGGATATTCAGATGAGTAATATTCCTTTTATTTTGATTACCGCTGAGGCAAAAACCAATCAAATTATTGAAGCGTCTAGACTTGGGTGCGATGCCTATATTGTCAAACCTTTCAGTGCAGAGGTTCTGTATGAAAAGATTGTCGAGGTTTTACAGTGATTTTTTTTGCACTGATTTCACGCCACACAAATATGAACTACGATAAAGCCCTGTGCTGCTAAGCTCAGGGTTTTTTTATTTTAAAGGACAAACTCATGCCTACTTATGTCGATATTGAAAAAGTCAAAGCCTTATTGGAAGCGCTAGAAGCGGAACAAAATGACGTGGCTTGTTCTCTGCTTGATGAATTGACGGGGCTAAGAGAGTCTGAGCTTTATCAGCAACTTAATCAATTGAGTGATAACCTTCATCAAACCTTGGACGAGTTAGGTGATCATACGCTTTTGATGCAAACAAAACATGATCTTCCAGATACTACAGAACGACTTGAATATGTGATTCAGACGACTCAGGAGGCGAGTGAAAAAACGCTTGATATCGCAGATAGCATCTTACAAAAAGTCGCCATGATTGAAGAGTTAGTGGTTGATGAGTCATCATTAACTGCAATTTCGCCAGTACTCGATGAGATTAAAGAAAATTTAAGCGATATTATGATTGGCCAGTCTTATCAGGACTTAACCGGTCAGGTGTTAAACCGAATCATTTTTGTGATTGGTTCTATCGAACAGAGCTTGATTCAACTTATCGAAAATTCCCGTTATGAATATCATTCGATTCCCGAAAAAGATGATCAAGAAGATGATATGGCTAATCTTATGAAAGGCTTGGGACCTAATGTAACTCAGAAATCTAAAAAAGATGTTTTAGATCAAGATGATGTTGATAGTTTATTGGATGACTTAGGTATCTAAAAGCCTGCATTTTTCCTAATTATTTTTTTCTTTTATTCAAAGATGACGGGTCTCTGTCATCTGTCTAGTTTATTTCCATAATTCTCTGGCATAACGATTGCTTAAATTCTGATATAGCATAGATTAACGGCTACTTGATCATCGAGTGGTTGGATGAAGAGGAAGACATTGTGGATGAAGAAATTTTACAGGACTTTTTAGTTGAGGCTGCCGAATTGGTGGATCAGCTTAATGAGCAACTGGTAGATTTAGAACACTCTCCAACCGACGCAGATTTATTGAATGCAGTCTTTCGTGGATTTCACACTATCAAAGGTGGAGCGGGCTTTTTAGGGGTGACGCCTCTTGTCGAAGTTTGCCACCGTGCAGAAAATGTTTTTGACAAGATTCGTAATGGTGATATTGAGTATGATGCTCAGGCGGCAGATGTCATTCTGAGGTCATTTGACGTTATCAGTGATTCGATAGAACGTTTAAATGATGGCGAAAGAGAGCTTCCTGAAAATGATCCTCAGCTATTAGAAGAGCTTGATGCCCTCTATAAAGGAGAAGCTGCCGTTGCCGCTACTCCTGAGCCCGAAACGTCTGTAGAGCCACAAGCCGGTTCAGATGCTGGGCTCCACCTTGCCGAAGGTGTCGATCCTGATGGTGATATGACAGATGAAGAATTTGAAGCGCTATTGAACCAGCGTGATGGGGGAGCTAGTCAAGTCTCCCAAGAAAAAGGTTTACACCTTGAACCCGGTGTTGATCCTGATGGTGACATGACCGATGAAGAGTTTGAAGCCCTTCTCAACCAAAGAGATGTGGCCGGAAGCAATGCGCCTAAAGATAATGGCTTGCACCTTGAACCCGGCGTTGATCCTGATGGCGACATGACCGATGAAGAGTTTGAAGCCTTATTAAATCAAAGAGACCAAGGCGACTCTTCTCAAACAGCAAGCTCCAAACCTGCTGCAGCTGTAGCGCCACAACCTCAGTCTGATCCTAAGCCTACACCACAGTCAAAACCAGCACCTAAATCTGATTCTAAACCTGCCGCCAAGCCAGCAGCGAAAGCGGGAGGTGATAAAAAGCCCGCCGCGAAGTCAGCAGAATCAACTGTTCGTGTAGATACCAAGCGTTTAGATGACATTATGAACTTGGTTGGGGAACTCGTTTTGGTCAGAAACCGACTTTTAACATTGAGAAGTTCGGGCGAAAACTTAGAAGACATTTCGAATGCCGTTGGGAATTTAGACCACGTTACGACCGATTTGCAGGCTTCTGTGATGAAAACACGGATGCAGCCGGTTAAAAAGGTCTTTGGACGTTTCCCGAGAGTAGTGCGTGATCTTGCTAGAAAACTGGGCAAGGAGATCGACCTAGAATTAAAAGGTGAAGATACCGATTTAGATAAGAACCTTGTTGAGGCGCTTGCGGATCCATTGGTTCACTTAGTACGCAACTCGGTTGACCATGGGGTAGAGATGCCCGATGAGCGTGAAGCGAATGGAAAACCTAGAAAGGGAACAGTTGTCTTAGGTGCCGAACAAGAAGGCGATCATATCCTGTTGTCGATAACAGATGATGGCAAAGGAATGGATCCTGATGTCTTGCGCCGCAAGGCGGTTGAAAAAGGCATGATGGATGAAGTTTCGGCGAACCTATTAGATGATAAATCAGCGTTTGAATTGATTATGTCGGCTGGGTTCTCTACTGCTGAGCAAATCAGCGATATTTCCGGTCGTGGCGTGGGGATGGATGTTGTTAAAAACATGATTACCAAGCTCAACGGAAGCATCGATATTAACTCTGCTTTAGGGCAGGGTACGGAGATTCGTATCCGAGTGCCGTTGACCTTGGCAATTTTACCAACATTAATGGTGGCATTTGGCGAAGATAGTTATGCGATTCCTTTGACCAGCGTGCAAGAAATTTTTGATTTTGACAGTGAAAAGACCAATAAAATTGATGGTACTAGAATGGTTAGATTACGAGAGAGAAGTATTCCTCTCTATTTCCTAACAGAATGGCTCGCTCCAGAATTGGTCAAAGAAGAATATGATGGTGACAAGGTCATTATTGTGTCAGTTGGAAACCAGCGTGCAGGCTTGGTGGTTGACCAGGTAAATGGTCAAGAAGAAGTAGTTATTAAGCCGCTTGGCGTTGGCTTGAAAGACGTTGGTGGTTATGCCGGTGCAACCATTACCGGGAATGGTAATATTGCATTGATTTTGGATCTACCTGGTGTAGTGGATCGGTTCCAGTAAGGAGTATTGTTGTGTTAGAAAAGCAACAGTTGGATCTTTCAGATCAAATACAGAGTAGCATTAAGGAAGAGGGCAAGTATGCAGGTCCCTCTGCAAGGTGCGTATTATTTAATCTGGAAAACGAGTTGTACGGTATTCAGGTTAAAAAAATAAGAGAAGTGCTCAGAGTCGCCAATATTCGTGATGTTTCTGGATCAGGGCATCATATTCTGGGGGTCATCAATGTTCGCGGCGTGATCGTGACGGTAATGGATACCCGTGTGATGTTTGGAATGGCTAGGCATGAGTTGACGGATTTTTCGCGCATTATCATTGTAGAAGTCGACGATGATAGTACGGTTGGTATTCTGGTAGATTGTGTTCAAGAGGTAAAAGATATTCCTGAAAACCGCATTGAACCTTTATCTGCTACCAAGGAAAATGCTTCAAGAAATATTCAAGCTATCGCGCACTATGAAGATAATGTCATTATCCTAGTAGATATCGATAATATGTTTATTGCTTAAGATGAGCGCTAGTGGCCGACGATTAAAAGGCTAAATAAATTAATACATCTTATCAATCTGGTAACTGATCTTCTTTGGAGGGGATTTTTTTACCACTAATCTCATAGGCAAATATTAATACTTGAGCAACCGCTTCATAGAGTTGCTCTGGAATTTCCTGATTAAGTTCAACTTCCGCTAACAGTTCGACCAGGTCGTGATTTTTTTGAACAGGGATGTCATGCTCATTGGCTTTTTTGATAATCTCATCTGCAATATAGCCTCTGCCTTTAGCAGTAACTTTGGGTGCACCTGTTCCTTCATATTCGAGTGAAACGGCGATTTTAGAGGGGGTTGTATCTTCCGTTTTTGCCATAGATTAAATAGTACAGTATTGTTTGCAGGAACGAAATGCGTTTTTTATGCATAAAAAAAGCGGATAAGAATCCGCTTTAATCTTAAGTGTAGAAGGGGTTAAAACTGTAAATCTTCTTCCAACCCTACTTTTTGAGCACTTGTTGTCAGAACTTCTGGAACATTTTCCCAAGTCAGTTCTTTGTTGTTTTCGGTTATTGATTTAACTAGCATTAGAAGGGTTTGCAATCCAGAGGTGTCGATGGTTTCAACTGGACCGGCATCTAAAGTGACCTGACTATCGATCTCGTTGATTTTTTCGTTCAACCCATTGAAGTGTTCATCAATATGATGAATTGTCATATTCTGTGGTAGTTGGATTGCATCACTCATCTTTCAATACCTCTTAATAAAACGTGTTCTTGCCGAATTACAAAACTCGATTTATGACTGAAAGCAGTTTCTCTGGACTAAACGGTTTTACAATCCAACCGGTTGCACCAGCTTCTTTCCCTTTGGCTTTCATATCACCCGAAGACTCTGTGGTCAGACAAAGAATAGGCGTGAACTTATAATTTGGTAAGGCTCGTAATGCCGTAATGAGTTCAATCCCATTCATATTTGGCATGTTAATGTCGGTTACAACTAAATCGAACTGACCACCTTGCTTAGCAATGTCTAAAGCAATGGCACCATCTTCAGCTTCTGTCACGTCATGTCCTGCAGACTTAAGTGACATACTTACCATTTGTCTCATTGATTTTGAGTCATCAACGGCTAAGATTTTTGACATTTTGATTCTCTCGCTAGTTCGTGAAACTTTATGCTCTGTTAATTAAATTTAAGCCCATTATACCTAGGCTCATTCTATATTTAACGCTTTTTTGATGGAGGCAAGTATTCCATCATTAATAAGCTGGTCTACGTGAAGAACGATGACCATTTTGTCGGATACTGTGGCCAATCCATTAACATAATCGGTATTGATTGTACCTGACATATTTGGTGCGGGTTGTAGATCGGATTTCTTCATTGAATATACATCTGAAACCCCATCTACAACTAAGCCAATAATTTTTTGAGATCCATCTTCATCTTGTGCGCGAACAATGATAACAACCGTTGAATCGTTGTAAGTGACGTCCTGCAGAGAAAAACGGACTCTTAGGTCAACGATCGGCACTACAGAACCACGCAAATTAATGACTCCCATCACATAGTTGGGAGTATTGGGGATGGCTGTGGTGCTTTCCCAACCTTTAATTTCTTGTACGCGCAGAATGTCGACACCGTATTCTTCTCCTCCTAGGACAAAGCTAAGGATTTGATCATCAGAAGCCTCACTCTGTTCTATTTGATCTTGAATAGCGTCCAAATCTTTTTCCATGATTTTAATCTCTCTGTTTCATGTAAGTGGTTTGAAGCGCTTTAGAAGGCCTCAATACGATGAAATTTAATTAATGAATCCTTAAGCAATTATGTTGCCAATTTTTTTCTGTATAGGGCTTTTCCCGCTTTGTTATACCTTAATATCAACCAGCGCTACTTTGATCGATTGACTCGACTTTTCAGGCTTATTTTTTACGATTTGGATATTTTCTAGATTGAGGCCTTGAGTTTCAAATTGCTGCTTTAATTTCTCTAAATGTTGTTCCACTTCGGTCTGAAGGGCGTCTGTTTCGCACCAAAGATAACAATTAAAGTCCTCATTTTGTTCAGAGAGACTTAGTTTGGTGGATAACAACCCCTGTGGCAGACTAAGTTCTATGTAGACTTCCCATGTGGTTTTGTCATTGTGAACTTTCTTGTGGATTTCAAGTTGATTTTCGTCAATAGTCTCCTGCCGGTCATTTAAAAGGCTAAGAGGTGTCATATTAGGGTTTTCGTAGAGTTGAATCTGCTGGACAGTCAGTCGGCTGATGGCCTGGTTCAATAGTTGAGAAAGTTTGCTCAAACCTGCATTTTGAGTTGTTGACTGAAGGTGTTGCGTTTGTTGTTGAAGTTGCAGTAACTGGGCCTTCATGTCGCTTTTAAAGCCGCTTTTTGGATCTGTATGACTGGCACTCTTCAACTTGTTTTCAAGAAACAATCCGCTGTTCATTATTTTATCTTTAATACTTTTTCCATCAGGAGCGTTTTCTTGCCGAGTATATTGGTTGATCAGGCTTTTTAATGGAATCTGAATAGCAGGCGGCAAAGATTGCATTAGGTTAATTTGTTGAAATGTTTGAGAAAGCGGCGCTTGAGACGGTATAAATTGCCGATAGGCTGTTTGAACGGTCAATTGCGTGCTGGATAGCTTTGCCTGTCCGCTATTGGGGTTAGGTTTAATAATACTAAGCTGAATCTCGGGTACCAATTGCTTGACCTTGACCTGAACGGTACCTGACTCATTAATCGGCTGCCTAGTACTGGCTAAAAAAGTCTGATTTCCTATGGTGACGCTAACCTGATTGCCCTTAGTTGGCTGGATATTTGCTGTAAGAACTTGCCCAACCTTAAATGCCTGATTAAGCGTTGAAACCGTCAGGTTACTTTTGGTTGGCGTTAAATTAAGGTTGCTCGGAATTAAGACCATAGGTTTATATACCCAATACTTGTGATAAGCTTTAATACTTATATGGGTTTTAATGTCGATAGAGATTAACAATTTCTACCTCCAAATTTAACGCAATTCTTTTGGATAAGCGAATTTGATTTGTGTTCAATAGGTTAGGGAAATTAACTTCAAGTAATAGGATTAAGTAAGTGAGCAACACTGAGCGCGAATTTGAGTTCTTAGATTCTGATTTTAAAAGAGTACAACGGATTGTCTATGACTTTGCCGGTATTGATTTAAACGACTCTAAAAAAAATCTGGTCTATAACCGTCTCTCCAAACGCATTCGTTTTTTGAGAATGGATACTTTTCATGAGTATCTTGATTTTGTTGAAGCTTCGGGAGAGCAAGAGTTCATCCAGTTAATCAATGCGATTACGACTAATTTGACGTTCTTTTTTAGAGAAATACATCACTTTGAACACCTAGCCGATAAAGTCATTCCCGCATTGCTTAAGTCTAACGCTGCGACTAAGAAAATTAGAATATGGTCTGCCGGCTGTTCTACAGGGGAGGAGCCGTATTCCATTGCGATTGTCTTGAAAGAGTCCGTCCCAGCGGGTTGGGATGCAAAGGTTATTGCGACAGACCTTGATAGCAGTGTGGTTAACACCGCTTTAACTGGTGTTTATAAGCTAGAACGCCTTAAAGGCGTTAGTGAAGAGCGAAAAAAACGTTGGTTTCTAAAAGGTAGTGGTTCTCGAGAGGGGGCTGCTAAGGTCAAACCTGAGTTACAAGAGATTATTGAATTCGGACAGTTGAATTTAATGGAGGACTGGCCATTTAGAGATGGAGTTGATGTTATTTTCTGTCGAAATGTTGTGATCTACTTCGATAAGCCAACTCAGACAAAATTATTTAATCGTTATGCCGACTTACTTCCAGAGGACGGCCACATGTTTATCGGCCATTCAGAATCCCTATACAAGGTCTGTGACCGCTTTGCCCTTCTAGGGCAAACAATTTATAAGAAACTTCATTAAAAATCATCTAAAATCACTAGAAATTATTTCAGCCAATTCCTATCTAATAATCATTGAAGGTAAATGTGAATACTATGGTCAAAGTACTCATTGTCGATGACTCCGCTTTAGTTCGTAAAATGTTAAAAGAAATGCTGTCATCCGATCCGTTGATTGAAGTGGTTGGTACCGCTCAAGATCCTTATGATGCACGTGAAAAAATTAAGCAGCTTCACCCCGATGTGTTAACGCTCGATGTTGAAATGCCTAAGATGGACGGCGTCACCTTTTTAAAGAACTTAATGCGACTCCACCCGTTGCCTGTTGTGATGGTTTCGACTTTGACCGAAAAAGGAGCAGATGTAACCTTTGAAGCGTTGGATCTAGGGGCGGTTGATTTTGTGACCAAGCCTAAAATCGATTTAGTTAATACCTTTGAAGACTATACGGTCGAAATCTGTCGTAAGGTCTCCAATGCTTCAAGAGTTAGTAAGTTTATGCTTGAGCGACAATATCAGAGATATGTTGCCAATCAAGAGAAAAAACCTGAAATCGCTGCTTATCCAAGTACGGCTTCGACAGAAAAAAGGTCGGTTGATAGTGTGCTCCCTAAAACTGGATTTAATAACAGGCATTTTCGAACCACCGACAAAGTGATTGCTCTAGGAGCTTCTACAGGGGGAACAGAAGCCATTAAAGAGGTCTTGATGCGTCTGCCGGCAACGGCCCCTGGAATAGTCATTACACAGCATATTCCCGCCGCATTTAGTAACCCCTTTGCTAAGCGAATGAATACGGTTTCTGAGATGACCGTAATGGAAGCTGAAGATGGACAGCAAATTCTGCCTGGGCATGTCTATATCGCACCAGGGGATAAGCATTTGATGGTTGTTCGAGATGGTGCAAGATATGTTTGTAAGCTGAACGATGGTGATCCGGTGAACCGACATAAACCCGCAGTTGATGTGATGTACCGAAGTGTATTGCAAAATGTAGGCCCTAACGCGGTTGCGGTGTTATTAACCGGTATGGGGGCTGATGGAGCGGTTGGTATGAAAGAGTTACAGGAAATCGGTGTTCCGACCATTGCCCAAGATGAGAAAACCAGTGTGGTGTGGGGAATGCCGGGTGAAGCGGTTAAATTAGGGGCTGCGGATCATGTCTTGTCACTTGAAGTGATTCCTGAAAAAATCCTTAGTTTGGCAGGGGCATAACCACTGGGACTTCAAGCCTCGCGAGTCGAGGTTTGGGGGCTTAGTATTCGATGGTAAAAACCAAATCAATAAGTTTTTCTCCTCTTTTATGCGCTATTCTTTGCGCAATTAATTTTCTAGGGGCTGTCCTAGATAACCACAAATGGGATTATTATGGGACGTATGAGAAAGAGTCGTTTAAGCAAACATAAACAGGGCCGTC
>CAZJPO010000015.1:6283-19934 GCA_964547865.1 uncultured Thiosulfatimonas sp. | reverse complement strand
AAAATTGGTTTCTCGTCTCTTCAGCCGGAAAATTGGTTTCTCGTCTCTTCAGCCGGAAAATTGGTTTCTCGTCTCTTCAGCCGAGTTCTTCGTTTCAGTATTTTCCCTTTTCATTTGTAAATAGTACTATTTAATTAAAAAAACCTTTTCTACAGCATCAACCCCTTTTCTAAGCATCGGCACCTGCTCTAGCCTTTCAATTTCATAGCTGGCATAAAGCGCTCTTACTTCATCTTCCAGAACCGAGAACGGCGGACCCTGGAGTTTAGATTGATCATACTCCATGGTTACCAAAAGAAATTGAGTCCCTACCGGCAAAATCTGTCTTAAATGCGCCACGTACTTTTTGCGCATTTCTGGAGGCAAAGCCACCAGTGCTGCTCGATCATAGACGACGGACGTCTTCTGACAATGAGTAGTACTTAGATTAAAGAAGTCGCCACACAACAACGTCATAGAAGGAAGTTCATAACCACTGTAGCCTTCCGATTGATGTGGTTCGCCCTCGACCCCATTTTCAATTAGAAATTCGTCGAGCGCTTTTTGGCTGAGCTCAACGCCTAAGACTTCATGGCCTTGCTGAGCAAGCCAAATCATATCTAGGCTTTTACCGCACAACGGAACCAGAACTGATTCATCACCCGCCAACTGTAATTTTTGCCAGTGCGCCTTTAGGTAGTTATTCACTTCACCTTGGTGGAAGCCAACCACACCACTCGCCCACATATCATGCCAAAACTCCGCCTTCATCCTTGATTTATACCTTATAATTAAACTCTAAATTTCGGGCTATTCTAGCACACAGTTTCAGCCCTAATAATGTCCAAATATGGAACAGTGTTTTCCAAAAAAAGAGACGCTTAAATGGCTACAGAACCCCAACCAAAACCGGTCAAAATCTGGCAAAAAAACTGGTTTAAGAACTTAATGACCGCCGTGGTATTTATTGGTGTCTTCCTGGCAATTCGCCCTTTTATGCAAGGCGATGTAATTCAAGGCGATGCACCGATGATGCAGGTGACCTCAATTACGGGTCAGCAGATTGATTTACAACAGATGACGCAACAGGGAAAACCGGTCTTAATTCATATCTGGGCAACATGGTGTCCAATCTGTGATGTCAGCAAAGGCGGCATTGAATCGATCGCGGAAGACTATCAAGTCATTAATATCGCCTCTCAATCAGGTGATGATCAGGCCCTACTAGACTTTGCCAAGGCCAACGAAATGAATCCCGATATTATCGTCAACGACTATGACGGCAAATGGTTGTCGACATTTGGGGCAAAAGCCGTACCGGCAGACTTTGTCATTTCTCCCAACGGACAGATAGAATATATTGAAGTCGGTTATACCACCCCGATTGGCTTGCGCATCCGGCTCTGGTTGAGCTCACTTTAGGCGCTCCAGAAGGTCATGAAGATATGCAACAGGATGAACAGCTCATTTACTCAACTACCGACCAATTTGGGGGTCTTAGAGTGGTTGAAGATCAGCAGACAAGAAAACTCTATTTTGATTCCAACATAGAACAGGGGTGCCTCTATTTACAAGCCCCGATGAAACAGGCCTATGAATACCAGCACATCCTTGTTAACCAAATACTCAAACACGCTGCTCATAATAAAACATCGACCTCACCCTATCGGGTTTTGATGCTAGGACTAGGCAGTGGCAGTATTGCTCAACACCTATACAACAGTCTGCCCAACCTACAAATGACCGTGATTGAAATACGACAAATTGTAATTGATTGCGCCTACCGGTTTTTTCACCTCCCTGAAGTCCCTGAAATTGATGTTTTACAAGTAGATGCCTTGATGTTTATCAAGACTCCGATGACAGAGTATGATGCGATCATTGTAGATATATTTGACTCTCAAGGCATGATTCCAGAATTAAGCGCTCCCCCCTTTCAGTCGGATCTTTGGAAAAATATGAAGCCAGAATCAGCTCTTTTCTACCACCTATGGTACCAATGGAATGATTCACCTGAGAGTGAAGCCCTAATCCCAACCAAAACGACAGAAGCCGTTCTCAACTACTGGCAAAAACGATTGATTGCAAACACAAGCCTAAAGTTGAATCGCTATAATATTCGCTCCAGTCAAAATTTGGTTCTTGAAATCACCAAACAACAAACGCAGTCTTAACAATACGGAACAACTGAATGGCCTTACTTTTTTTACGTGACCTCTCTCTTAGCTTTGGCGCCGCCCCCTTACTCGACAAACTTCAATTTCAACTGGAAGAAAATGAACGAGTCTGTATTGTTGGACGCAATGGAGAGGGCAAATCGACACTCTTAAAAGTCATTGAAGGGGCAATCGCGCCTGACAGTGGTTCCAGAATACTCAAAGATGGATTGCGAATTGCCAAGCTCCAACAGGAGGTTCCACACGATACTTCGGGCAGTGTCTTTCATGTCATCGCCCAAGGCATGGGTAACCTCGGAGAGCTATTAGAGAAATTCCACGACTTAAGCCTTCAACTAGAAACCAACTACTCAGAAGCCGTCATGGAGGACTTTACCAAAACCCAACAAGCCCTCGAGGCTCAAAATGGTTGGGATTTAAAGCAGAGCGTAGAGACCATTATTTCCAAGCTTGGCTTACCGGAAGACAGTGAATTTTCGACCTTATCCGGCGGGATGAAGCGCCGAGTATTGTTGGCGCAAGCACTTGTTCAAAACCCGGACGTACTGTTACTTGATGAGCCGACAAACCACTTAGATATTCCCTCTATTCAATGGTTGGAAGGTTTTTTAAAAACCATCCGCTGCTCACTGATTTTTATCACCCATGACAGGGCTTTCCTGCAATCATTAGCCACACGTATCGTCGATTTAGATCGGGGACAACTCAGTAATTGGCAGTGTGACTACCACACCTACCTACAGCGCAAAGCCGAATTCTTGGAATCAGAAGCTAAACAAAATGCTGAATTTGATAAAAAACTCGCTCAAGAAGAAACCTGGATTCGCCAGGGAATCAAAGCTAGACGTACCCGTAATGAAGGTCGCGTTAGAGCGTTAGAAAAGCTCAGAGAACAACATAAAGCCCGCCGGAGCCAGCAAGGTAAAGCCAACCTTCAAGTCAACACCTCGGATGCCTCAGGTAAACAGGTTATAGAGATAAATAACTTGAACTTTAACTGGCCCGACAAACCGATTGTTCACCAACTCAACAGCCTGATTCTTAGAGGCGATAAGGTCGGGATTGTCGGCAAGAATGGCTGTGGAAAATCAACCCTGATCGGCCTCTTACTTGGCAAACAAACACCTGAATCAGGTCAGGTTAAAATCGGTACAAATATTGATGTCGCGTACTTTGATCAGCTTAGAGCCCAACTCGACGAAAACAAACCCGTGGTAGAAAGCGTGCTGGAAGAGAGTGACTATGTTGAGATCAACGGGCATCGAAAACATGTCATGAGCTATTTATCAGACTTTTTATTTAGTCCAGATAGAGCGCGTCAACCCGTTAAGGCTTTATCGGGAGGTGAACGCAACCGCCTATTACTGGCCCGTGTATTTTGCAAACCTTCCAACCTGTTAGTTCTGGATGAACCTACTAACGACCTAGACGTGGAAACCTTAGAACTTCTGGAAGAGCTGTTAATGAATTATCAGGGTACCGTTCTTATCGTTAGCCATGACCGAGCCTTCTTAAATAATGTCTGTACCAGCACCTTGGTGTTTGATGCCCCAGGAGAGGTCAATGAATACGTTGGCGGCTATGACGACTGGCTGCGACAGAGACCAGAAAAATATACTCAACCTAGTGAGGTCAAACCCAGTAAAACACAGGAAAAAAACCTTGAAGGAGAGCCTAACTCTAACCAAATACCTAAAGCTGAAGCCAGCAAAAAACCTAAAAAATTGAGCTATAAAGATCAACGTGAATACGACGCGCTGCCTGAACTTATTGAAGCTTTAGAGACTGAATTAGAAACACTCAATAACAAAATTGTCGAGCCCGATTTCTATCAAGAAGATGATGCAGTAGTACAAAACACACTTGCAGAACTTAACACCAAAGAGTCAGAACTCGAGCAGGCGTTTGAGCGCTGGGAAGAACTTGAAGCGATGGTCATGGGAGATTAGCGTGAAAAAGAAAAGCGGCTTACTTCTTTTGATTGCCTGGCTTGCTGGTTTGGTTGGCGTCGCTCTGGGTATTTTGCTTGAGCCACTTTGGTTTGCACGCTTTGGTAGTCTTGTCGTTCTATTTGCGGTCATGAGCGAATATGTTCTTTTGCACAGTGAACTCAACCGGCTTTATATACAACTTGAAGGTGTAGACCACGGCGATGACATCCCCGATCTATCTCCTTCTAAATGGCACCGCAAAAAAGTCATGCTCTCTCATGTCACCATTGTACTCGGCACCTTAATTTGGGGCTTTGGCGATTTATTACTATAAACACCCTACCCTCTCTTTCTTATTATTTGCACCATTCATAAACCTTTATTGTGTAAGCTAAAGCTATCACTTTTTGAGGATTTACATAAATGGGAATTCGTACCAAGCTTGTACTGTTTCTGCTGTTTTTTGGTTTTATTATTTTAGGAGCATTGCTGTGGAGCAATAATGCAATCCTACACAAAACCATGCTGCACTATGTAGATCAGCGCGACCAACAACGCTTAGAAAGGCTTAAAAATAACCTTGAGGTATATTTAAATCACTACGAGCCGATTGATCAAATAGACGAGATTAGCTCACAAGATTGGCGATCTTTAATGAAAGTTTCACATCGATCAGACCTCAGTGAGACTCCATATGTCATGGCGTTACTGATGGATAAACCTCGATTTAGAAGGTTCCGCCCGCCACCGCCCCTAGATGATTTCGAACGCCGAGTCAGTTTGATTGGCCTAAACAACCAAGTTGTCTATGGATCTAAAGAAGGCGTGGCAACCATTTTGTTACCTGTCATGATGGATGGCGAAAAAATGGCCATGATTGGTTATTATCCCCTACATGAATTGGTTGAACAGGCAGATATTGAGTTTGCTGAATCACAGATACAAGTGCTGTGGTTTGGTGCGGTACTGGTTACCCTATTGGTTTTAATCCTATTGTGGCCGCTGGCCAACCATTTTTTGATCCCAATTCAACAATTAACACTTGCGATGAAGTCCTTGGCTCAAGGTAAATTTTCCCAACGCTTGTCTATCAACCGCAAGGATGAACTGGGTAGGTTACAACTCGATTTTAACCATTTAGCCAGTATCTTGGAGGCCGCTCAAGACAGCCGTAACCAATGGATTGCGGACATTTCACATGAATTGCGCACCCCGCTTACTATTCTTAACGGTACTCTAGAAGCCATGATCGATAGCATTCGTCCTATCACCGCTGAAAACCTAAAGGTTATGCAGCAAGAAGTGGACGTTTTAAAAAGACTAATTGAGGATCTCTATCAATTAAGTCTCAGTGATGTTGGGGCAATGCGATATGAGATGCAACAGATAGACTTGGCAGATCTGGTTAACTTGGCCATCGAGCACTTTGAAAACAAAGCACAATATAAAGGCTTACAGATTTCTAAAAGGGTAATTGTAAATCATGCCCAGATATATGGTGATACAACACGCTTACAGCAACTGTTACAAAACCTATTACAAAACGCCGTTGATTACACTGAACCCCAAGATCAAGCTGGAAAAGTTGAAGTATCACTTAGCCAACAAGACGACAATTGGATTTTGACGATTGAAGACAGTGCACCAGGCATTGCAGACAAAGACCTACAGCAACTAAGCGAGCGTTTTTATAGAGGTGAATCCTCTCGCAATCGAAAAACCGGTGGCGCCGGACTTGGCTTAGCGATTGTCAGTCAAATCGTCAAAGCACATCATGGTCAATTGCATTTTGAGAACTCTGTGTTGGGTGGTTTAAAGGTTGAAGTCAAACTCCCCTCTGGATTAGAGGAAAGCTGATGAGCCAACAGACCATTGTTATTGTTGAAGATGAACCCAAAATTGCAGATATCCTGATTGAATACCTGCAAAGTCACGGTTACCAAACACAACATTTTTCGAATGGCCAGGGCGTTATCGAATGGCTAAAAAACCACTCTTCCGACTGTTTATTACTCGATGTCATGCTGCCCGATGCTGAACAATATGGCGATGGCCTTCAACTCTGTAAGTCGGTTCGAGAGTTTAGCCAGACACCGATTATGATGGTGACGGCAAGAATTGAAGAAATTGACCGTATTTTGGGTTTAGAGCTGGGAGCCGATGACTACATCTGTAAGCCCTTCAGCCCAAGGGAAGTGGTAGCGAGGGTCAAAGCTTTAATTCGGCGGAGTCAAATCAATGCGAACGGCTTCCCAGAGGTTGAAGCTTGGCATTTAGATGAAAGTCGCTATCAACTCAGCTATAAAAATTGCTCAGTTGAACTTTCGGCAATAGAGTTTGAAATCATTAAAGTTTTAATCAAGGCACCGGGACAGATCTTTTCAAGGGCTCAGTTAATTGACCAAATTTATCATGACCACCGCGTAGTGTCTGACCGCACAATCGACAGCCACATAAAAAAACTACGCCAAAAATTAAATGTTACTTTTGGCGATAACGACGCCATCCAATCAGTTTACGGTGTTGGCTACAAATTCGTTGCCTAAAGCTTCCTAAAAGCCCCATTTTTCTTGCATAAAGTTTGCACTTTTAACTTACATACTGGACTTGAGTGCTGATTACATCAGCTCAATTTTATAAGTGCAGGAGATTATGCCATGAAAAAAACAACCACTTTACTTACCGCAGCTGCTTTTACGGTTATCAGTACCGCCATTTTTGCCCATGACTTTGGAGGCAATACAGGCCAAATGAACAATAGCTTTGACCGACCTCACCACCAAATACACGACGAATTTGGGCCAAAACACGGTAAAAAAATGTGCCGTAAAGGAAGACATGGCGGTAAAGACTACCAAAATATAAGTCCAGAAAAACGCGAAGCTCTTATGCAACTCAAGGTAGAGAATAAAATTGAGTTCATGACTAAAAAACTCACTCTGTCCTCTGAACAACAGAACAAGTTGAGAGACATCTTGCGAGACAAGCAGCAGAAAAAGATGCAGTTAAAGCAAGAATCAAAAGAGAAAATTAAACAAATCTTAACCGACGAGCAACAGGCTAAATTTGAATCGAAAATGTAAGTTTCTAACCAAAAAAACCGACTATATTGCTATAGTCGGTTTGTGCTCTTCAAACTCAAAGTTAACTGAAATATATTGAACCAATCACCCGCCATTTCTAAGCGAACTTAACCGCTTTGAAGAATCGAGCAGAGGCGAGCGCAACTTGTTCCATAGTGTCTGCTACGATGGCAACCACTCCACCTTTTACTGGCACAATTTGACCTTTATAACCGCTTCGTTCAAACGCGAGAGTAGAATCAACGCGATCACCTTCCAAAACAACTAGGGTAACGGGCTTACCTTCATTTTTCATGACAATATGTAAACCTTGTTCACCATTCACATCACACATTCCTGCGTAAGTCATCCCCTCAACCGACTGATTAATTTGTGCACCAACATTGGCAAACAGCTTACTCATTTCTGCTTTAGACTTCGGTAGGCTAATGGTATTCATCGTGTCGGCTTCTTGTTCAACATGAGCCACAACAATGTCTACAAACTGATCAGGCGCTTTTCCAGGCTCATAAGGGGCCAAAAACCACTGATTAATTCCCACCACCATGACTAATAAACTAGCTGCGAGACCATATAGCCAAGAAGGTTTTTTAAATAGGGAAGTCACTTTATTAGAATCATCAATGAATGTCTCTGAAACCCCATCTGCTTGTAAACCAGACCCCTGTGAGCCCATAGTAGAGTTTAGACCTCGGTCGTCCATCACCTCACTTTTCTCAAACTCTTTCTCTTCATCGTAGCTCTGTCTCAACAGTATACGGGCGTGTAAACCTTCTGGAATCTCAACATCTAATGTCTCTGATATCTGCTGGTCAAACTCTCTTACAGATTGAACCACTGCTTTTTGCTCAGGGTTACTATCAAGATATTCAAGCATATCCTCATCTAATCGCTGAGGGTACGTGAGTAGCTTGCTTCTAAAAGTCATCTCATCCATGATCCGCCCCTCCTTTTTTCATCGCTTTATCATCATTTTTTTCTGTCATTAACTGTTTTAACTGTTGTCTTGCTCGGAATAAACGAGTGTTTACGGTAGCAAGTTTAAGATCGAGTTCTTGAGCAATCTCTTCACCACTGAACCCCCACATTACCTGTAAAATCAGCGGCTCTTTATAATCATCGTGGAGCTTTAGAATGTATTGATGTAGCTGATCTTTCTCTAACTTTTCCGTAGGCTCATTATGGTAATCATCAGCCACCAAACTCTCTTCAATCTCGAGTAATTGCGGCTGATACTTTTCATACAGCCGAGCATTCTCTCTTCGCAAAATGGTCATCAACCACGCCTTTGCTGCCTTTTCATCTTTTAAGCTCTCTATCGACTTCCAAGCCCTTGAAAAGGTTTCTTGAACCAAATCCTCAGCTAGAGGCGGCTGTTTACACAGCCAGTACGCATACCGATAAAGATCATTGGCGTAAGCAGATACAATTTGTTCAAAAAAACGATGTTTATTCTGCATAGTTTGCTCTTTGGGTTGTTTCGTATGATGTCTGTCAGGCTTCACGTTATTATCTTTTTAAGTGTTATCTTTAAAGACCTTCGGTTTTATTTTATATTTCAAGTAAATCAATTTTTTTTTGCTGATACCCAAACGTTATTGGCTTCGGTCATTCAGATGACAGTGGTTTTGTCGTGACAACGATTGATTTACTGTGTATTTTTCTTTAGAAGAGTGACCACTAAAGCCCCGTTCCAAATAACAATAAACCAAACTAAATACAGCCACAATAGAAACAGGGGCACCGCTGCAAAAGTCCCATAGACCACAGCATAGGTTGGAAACCACTCAACGTAGAGCGCAAAGCCCGTTTTTAACAGTTCAAGTTCTATCATGGCAAAAAAACCAGCAATCAAAGCAATCTTAATTGGCACTTTGGCAACAGGTACAAGTTTATAGAGTGCCATAAAGCCGAGCCATGCCAAGACAAGCGGGACAACCTTTAAACCAAATGTCAGCTTTTCAATCCAGGGTGTGGTTTCCACAAATAGTGGCAGCGCCAATAACGAAGAGCTCAACACTAAACTCAACCCCAACAACAATGGGCCCAGAAGACTAATACCTAAATAGTGCAATAAACTGACCCACCACTTGCGCTCCAACTTTTCAGACCAGAGGCCATTTAATTTTTGATCGACTTTCCAAAGCAACATCAAAGTCGTGATTAACATCACGGCCAATCCGGGCCCTTTTAGTTTTGCTGCTTGCTGTGAAAACTTAACCAGATATTCTTCAATAACCGGGTGAGAGTTCGGCATTAGCGTTCCGACCACTTGCTCCATAATCAATGCTTCAAAAGAGGCAAAATAACTCGAAACAGAAAACAACCCCAACATCACGGCTAACATGGGAACAATCCCAAGCAGTGAGGTGTAGGCTAAAATGGCAACCGCATCCATTCCCTGTCGGTGATGAAAAGTTTTTAACACTTCTTGCCAAAAACGCCAGTGAATGACCCTTTTAATCAATTCAAAAGAGTTCAAGCCAACATAACTGGATTCAAGCTTACTCATGGAATAGTATTCCCGCCCTCGGTTTTCAGAATTCCCTTAACCATAAACCAAACCCCTTAAATGTACAATGATGACTTTACGGCCGCTAATTCAAACAGGATAATAGCGCTAACTTTATCTACCGTTGCTATTGCATTATGAGTTCAAAACCTGCTGACCCTTTCACCCCATCACCTTCTAAATGGCAATTCTGGATTGATCGAGGGGGCACCTTTACAGACATCGTCGCGCTAGACCCTCAGCAGACCCTTCATACTCACAAGCTTTTATCTGAAAACCCTGAACACTACCGCGATGCGGCGATTGCCGGCATTCGATATTTTCTTAAACTGGATGACAGCCAACCGATTCCTGCCGAAAAAATTCAGGTCATCAAAATGGGGACAACCGTTGCCACGAATGCCCTACTGGAAAGGAAAGGGGTAACCGTTGCGCTCGTCACTAATACTGGGTTCTGCGACGCTCTTAAAATAGGCTACCAACACCGACCGGATATTTTTGCCTTAGAAGTCAAAACACCTCAACCGCTTTATCAAACCAGTGTTGAAATTCCTGGTCGCCTAAATGCCAGAGGCCAAGAAATAGAGGCGCTTAGCGAGACCGAAACCAAAGCTCAGTTACTTGAGCTTAAAAACCGTGGTTACCAAGCCATTGCCATTGTATTACTGCACAGCTACCTCAACCCAGTGCACGAGCAGCAAGTTGCGAAGTGGGCAGCAGACATCGGATTTAAACAAATATCAACGTCGCAACAGGCATCGGCCCTGATTAAATATATTTCACGTGGGCGAACCTCTGTCGTGGATGCTTACTTAAGCCCGATCTTAAGAAATTATGTCGATCAAGTGGCCAGTGAATTGAATGGCGTTGACCTGCAATTTATGCAATCTCATGGCGGCTTGACGGATGCGCACCAATTCCACGGTAAAGATGCGATTTTGTCCGGACCCGCTGGCGGTATTGTCGCGGCAGTAAAAACCGCAAAACAGGCAGGGCATGACAAAATCATCGGTTTTGATATGGGGGGCACCTCAACCGATGTCTCGCACTTTGCTGGACATTACGAAAGAAGCTTTGAAACCGAAGTCGCCGGGATTGAAATGCGTGTGCCGATGCTTGATATTCACACCGTCGCCGCTGGTGGTGGTTCAATTTTAAAGATGGTTGAAAATGAACTTCAGGTTGGCCCCGAATCTGCAGGAGCTAACCCGGGCCCGGTCGCTTATCGCAGAGGAGGGCCGTTAGCGATTACCGACTGTAACCTTCTACTGGGACGTATTCAAAGCCAGTACTTTCCCAAAGTATTCGGTCAGAATACCGACCAGCCTCTTGATCTTGACGCCGTTAAGCAACAATTTGGACAACTTTCTGAAAAAGGTCGGCAATCACCCGAGCAACTTGCTCAAGGTGCGATCGATATCGCTGTAGAAAATATGGCCAATGCGGTGACAAAAATTTCTACCCAGCGCGGTTATGATTTAAAAGATTACAGTTTAATCAGTTTTGGTGGCGCCGGAGGACAGCACGCCTGTGCGGTGGCCGACAAACTTAAGATTAAATCGGTATTACTGCACCCGTTTTCAGGCGTACTATCGGCCTATGGCATGGGATTGGCAGAGAAGCGTGTCATAGAAACTCGCTCTTACGCATTGCCGAGTGAAATGCTGCGATCACAAGCATTGGTGGATGGTATAACGCAACAAAGGTTCATCGCCAGTCAGAAGATTGAAGAACAGAATGAGCAAGTCGCAGAGGTGAAAACCACCCTTCATCTTCAGTATCGGGGCAGTGACACCCTACTCGATCTTAACCTTAGCACCGACTTAACGACTGAGACTCTGATCAAGCAATTCTCGCGACAGCATAAACAGCAGTTCGGTTTTATTCAATCCGGTGCACCGGTGATGATCAATAGCGTCAGTGTGGAAGCCATCTCACACAGCCATTCGATAGATCACCTCCCACACACACAGCAACACCGAGAACCGTCCGAAAAAGCGAACCCCCTAAACCAGGTAGATTGCTTCGTTGGCAATCAATGGCAGTCAATTCCGGTCTATAGACGTGGCAATCTAATCACGCGCCAAAGCATTAGCGGACCCGCCATGATTCTAGAAGAAACAGGAACCCTTTTTATCGAGCCGAACTGGCGTGCAGAACTGCTCGATAATCAACAACTTTTGTTACAGAGACAAGAAGAAACTCAAGGGGTGACACAAGCCAATCAAGCTCCTGAATTATCTGCGATAAAATCCAACAATCAGAATCAAAAACTGGATCCAGTTGATCCAATTCAACTAGCACTTTTTAACAATCGTTTTATGTCGATTGCCGAACAAATGGGCGCCACCTTGGCTAAAACCGCTCACTCAGTCAATATCAAAGAGAGACTAGATTTTTCCTGTGCCCTGTTTGATAGACAGGGACAACTTATTGCCAATGCGCCTCACGTACCGGTGCACTTGGGCTCAATGGGGGAATCGGTCAAGACGGTTATCCAAAGGGTGCAAAACAGAGAAAGGCCTCCTCTTGAAAAAGGGGATGCCTATGTCTTAAACAATCCTTTTGCAGGTGGCACTCACCTGCCAGACATCACGCTAATATCTCCGGTTGTACTCAACAACCAAGTAGAATTTTTTGTCGCCTCACGCGGCCATCATGCCGATGTAGGTGGCTTGACGCCAGGGTCTATGCCCGCCAGCAGCCAACACATTGAAGAAGAAGGCGTATTACTAGACTGCCTGATAGCGGTCAAAAAAGGCGAATTGCAAACCGAGGTTATCAGCCAGGTCTTGCAGAGTGCCACTTACCCAGTTCGCAACCTTCATCAAAACCTCAATGATTTAAAAGCCCAAATTGCGGCCAATCAACAGGGCATTGACGGATTAGAACGACTTTGTCAACACTATGGCAAGCCGAAGGTACAGGCCTATATGGGACATGTGCTTGATCATGCCGAGAACGCGGTAAAATCTTTGATTCCTGAGCTCAAAGCAGGAAGCTTCACTTATCAAACAGATCAGGGAACACAGGTCGCGGTTAAGGTAAAACCGGATACTAAAAATCTAACCGCCACCGTCGATTTTACCGGCACGAGTCCGCAACAGAGTAATAACTTTAACGCGCCCTTTTCAATTACCCGAGCGGCGACACTGTATGTCATCCGAACCTTGGTGAATCAATCTATTCCACTGAATGATGGTTTCTTGCGCCCAATTAATTTGATTGTACCCAAAGACTCTTTACTCAACCCTAGCTATCCCGCTGCGGTAGTTGCTGGCAATGTAGAAACTTCGCAAGTGGTGACGGATGCGCTCTATGGAGCCTTGAAAGTTCAAGCCGCCTCACAAGGCACCATGAACAACCTGACCTTTGGCCACGACAATGCTCAATATTACGAAACCATATGTGGTGGGACAGGGGCTGGAAAAACCTATCACGGTCAGGATACCGTTCACAGTCATATGACCAATTCCAGACTCACTGACCCCGAAATTCTTGAGCTTCGCTACCCAGTTCTGTTAGAGAAATTCGGAATCCACCCAAACAGTGGTGGCCAAGGGTTATTCCACGGTGGAAATGGCAGTGAAAGGCAGTTTAATTTTTTGGAAAAAATGAGTGTGTCGATGCTCACCAACCACCGAAAAATCGCGCCTTATGGTTTAGCAGGTGGACAAGATGGCAAACTTGGTAAACAGTACCTAATTGATGAAAATGGCAATAGAAAGCTATTGGATAGCACCTTTAGTATACAAATACAAAAGGGACAAAGTCTGTTGATTAAAACACCTGGAGGAGGCGGTTTTGGCATTGAAAACAAATGAGGAAATCATCACGCCTCATCTTAGCGATTAAGAGAGGCATGACTAGATAAAGTAAATCTGATTTGGTTTTGGCTTACTTACTTCCACCACATTTACCAGCACCACACTTACCTTCGGCTGGTTTAGTGCCACCGCACTTACCTTC
>CAZJPO010000015.1:0-6183 GCA_964547865.1 uncultured Thiosulfatimonas sp. | reverse complement strand
CACTTACCTTCGGCTGGTTTAGTGCCACCGCACTTACCTTCACCACACTTACCTTCAGCGGGTTTAGTACCACCGCACTTACCTTCACCGCACTTACTTTCATTCGACATGGCAATCGTCATCTGATAGTCCGCACCCAACTCTTGTAAGCCGAATGGATTATCTGATGATGCGTTTGCTGTCAGCGTTAAGCTAAGTAAAGCGGCACCAAAAATTGTTCTTAAAAATCCTGTTCCTAATTTCATGATAAGTATCTCCTAACTCAATAAATTAACCAGCAACTCGATTGATGTATGATTGCCTTAAACTACTAGACCACAATGAACTGGTTTTGTTTCAAAAAAAATAATTTTTCTGAAGAAATTCGTTAATACAAAAATAACTCTGAAGCTAAGCCTCTCAGCTTAAAGGCGAATAGAAGGTAGAAAATTAAACCGATAGGAAAGTAAACTCAACTCAGAAAAAAGAAAAGCGTTCAGAAAGAACTAAGGTCGAACCAGAGCCTTTTCAACTTGTTCGCGAACAGATGCTCCCTGCAATCGTTCAATTAAGGTTAAGGCAAAATCCATTGCCGTACCTGGACCTTGAGAGGTAATGATCTGGCCATCCTCAACCACCGGCTGTTGCATATAACTCATGCCTTCAGCGGGTTTAATATCGATGACCCCGGGATAACTTGTCGCCTGCTTGCCAGCAAGTAAACCCGCTGTTACCAACACCTTCGGTGCCGCACAGATTGCAGCGGAAATCCCTCCAGCTTCAACAGTGCTTTTTAGTTTTTCTAGCACACGGTTGTCTTGGTCAAGATAGTCCGCACCAGGCAATCCCCCTGGCAACACCACCATATCAAATGGCTCATCAATCACAGCATTCAAGGTGGTTTTGGCAATTAACTGCACGCCTCGGCTGGCAGTGATAACTTGGTTAACATCCAAACTGGCGGAAACCACGTCAATACCACCGCGAACCAAAAGATCCATAATGGTCACCGCCTCAAGCTCTTCACAACCCTGAGCCAGTGGAACTAAGACTCTTTTACTCGCCGACATTTTCTTGCACCTCTAAAAACTATAGGCTGAAAGAAATTATTTCATTTGCTGAGCTAAAGACATCGCTTTCACTAGTCTCAGCGCCTCATTCAACTCGTAGTCTTTATCAAGTAGTTCAGCAATTTCATCTTCTTCGGTTTTTTCTGTCTTTTCAGTTGTCTCTGCTCCATCTTCACCATTTTCTAAATGATTCGATAAGTCTTTTTCTTTAACTGAAATACCGTTGCCATTAATTTTTTCAATTTTGACAAGGTCAATATTGACATCAGGTTCAATCCCTTCTGCCTGAATGGATCGGCCTGAAGGCGTGTAATAACGTGCCGTAGTGACTTTAATCGCAGCCCCATTATTAAGCTGAAGCAAGGTTTGTACTGACCCCTTACCAAAGCTTGTACGACCAGCAATGACCGCCCGTTTTTGGTCTTGCAACGCCCCTGCCACAATCTCTGATGCCGAGGCAGAACCTTCATTAATCAGGACAACAATAGGCTTACCATTTAAAAGATCACCATCTTCCGCTTCAAAACGCATTTTCGAGTTCTCAATGCGCCCTTCAGTATAGACAATCAGGCCTTCATTCAAAAATGCATCTGAAACTTGAACTGCGGCATTTAAAACCCCACCAGGATTATTTCTTAAATCCAAAACAAGCCCTTTCAACGGCCCGCCATTTTGCTTCTCTAATTTCTGAATAGATTTAGAAAGGTCAGACCCTGTTCGCAACTGGAATTGACTGATTCGCGCATAGCCGACTCCATCAGGTAACATTTTTTGCTTCAGACTTTTGACTTTAATAATCGCGCGAGTAATCTCAACCTTAATCGGTGCATCTTCACCTTTACGAACAATCGTCAACATCAACTTCGTGCCGGGTTTACCACGCATAATCTTGACGGCTTCACGAAGTGTTTTACCTTTTACTGACTGTTCACCCAGCTTGATAATCAGATCTCCAGACTTCACTCCCGCTTTGTAGGCTGGCGTGTCATCGATGGGCGCTACGACTTTGACAAAGCCATCTTCCATACCGACTTCCATACCCAAACCGCCAAACTCTCCGCGAGTATGCTCTTCCATTTCTTTATAGTCTGTTGGTGGTAAATAAGCTGAATGTGGGTCTAGACTAGAGAGCATTCCACTGATAGCCCCTTCAAGCAACTTCTTATCCTCGACTTCATCAACATAGTCGTGAGAGACGCGTTCAAACACTTCAACAAAAGCTCTAAGGTCTTTTAGTGGGATCGAGATCGAATCAGATTGCGAGGTTTGAGGCTCTTTTTCAGCCCAAACAGAGGTACCTAGAGCGATCAATACGCCTAATACAGTCCCTGAACCAATCCATAATGTTTTTTTAATGCCTGTGCTCACGTATCTCTCCATGCAATCTGGGCGCTAAGACTTTACACCATACCATAACAAGTCTAATTATTTCTTTTCCCAAAAAATATTTTGTTCATTATAAATTAACTTTAAGTGACAGATTATCTGCTTTTCTTTAGAATTTGAAATCAAATAGGTAAATAATAATATTAAAATATAGTGAAACTCGTATGACCACTGATTCTACAGCTCTTTTTGGCATGAAAGACGAAAATATCGCCAAGGCTTCCAAAGCCCTTAAAGCAATGGGACACCCCCTCAGACTAAAAATTCTTTGCGTAATTGGCGAACAAGAATTACCCGTGATGGATATTGTCAAACAGGTCGGCACCACACAAAGTAACATCTCCCAACACATCGACATTCTTAGAGAGAAAGACATCATTACTTCCCGACGCGAAGGCAGTAAAATTCTGTGTCAGGTTAGAGACAAGAATATTCTGGTTTTGATGGACGCAATGCAACAGATCTTTTGCCACGTTGATTAATCTTTTTGGTTTTAGATTCCAAGCCGCTTAAAACTCTTTAGTACATTTAATTGAGTTTGGCTTTTTTGACAGAAGAAACGACTATTTTGCAGTCATTCTGCCGAAGAAGGTTCGTCGCTGCTAAGCGACATTAAATTGAAGTCTAGTGGTAAAAGACTGTCTTTCAGGACTCATTAAAGAGAATGCTTCACCTTGAGACTGAATGCTTCCAGAAACTTGGTTTGGCTGCGAGGGTTGAATCGTATTCACGCCAAAACTCTCAGACCGACTTCGCTCGTTTGAACCAATTTGACCGCCCTCTTCACCCTCGATCTGTTGTTGAGAAATCTCAACTCGAGCCTGAGCCATCATCTGGGTAGCGGCCTGAGCGACACGACGGTCTTGAGCGCTTGGCTCAGCTGGTGCTAATGCCGCACGCTGAATAACCTGAGCTTTAACTATTGTAGCTTCTGGATCCCCTGGTACAGGCGAAGTATCGATGCCCACTTCACCACCAACGGCATACTGCTTACCATCTGGCCCTGTCTGATAGGTATAACTGAGCCCCCGAGCATATTGCCCCGCAGCGGCTAAATGAGCCATTTCATGAGCTCTAACTTCACGATCCCTCGCTTCTAGTTGATTAAGGACTTGTTGAACCTCTTGTTCATTCTGTCGATCAGCATTATCTTCCTGCGCTCGGCGCAACGAGTTAGTTCTGGAATTGTCGTCACCTTGACGGGAATCTTGGACACGAGATGCACGGTCATCTCTGATTTGAGGAGAGTAACTAATATTTTGGACAGGCGCAGAATCAAGCCGGTTACCATTCTCGGAAACTCGGTTGTTTGCAATATCCTGATTAACCGTTGGTAACGGTTTTATCCCAACACCTGCTGGTGTTTGATACTGGCTTAACTGATTTTGATAGCCTGCACTGATATACATAAGTAATCATCACACTTTTTTGTTACATAATTTAATTTTAACAAAATATATGCTATTTCAAAAGCTTAGCTTATTTTACCTACAAACTAGGCATTTCTAAAACCCTCTCGTAAATTGATTTAATGCATTTCGCTTAATTTTATTAACACACCCCTATTTTTGGTTTATGATTCTTGTCAATGGGCAAAGTTTTGTTTACAAGAGCCGCTCTCAAAAGGCTACTTAACAACAACAAAATATAAAAAAATAATAAAACAGAGACGACAGGATACATTTACCAATGCAGGAGAAACTTGCAAAAGCCGCCAAAATTATCAGTGAATCCAATATTCCAAGCCTTCCAGATGAACTGGTTCGTTTAAAAGAAGAGCTCAATAAAAAATACCCCAACACTGTAACCATTGCGAACCTAATTAGCCACAACCCGGAACTGCTAGGAGACTTTCTCAAGCTGGTAAATACCAACATTACCAAGGATGACAGTCAGATTACCGATGCCAAAGCAGCTGTAAATGTACTTGGACTCGACGAAATTTATAACATCTTTTTATCCAGCAGCCTTGCAAACATTATTGCCCAGTCACCTGAAGAAAAAAAGCTACTTGAGCACGGCGCAAAAGTGGGTTTAGCCGCTGCAGAACTGTCCTACTGGGTGTTTGATGTCAGTCGAGCAGAAGCCTATATCGCAGGACTCATGCAGAACTTGGGTGCGATCTACCTTTTCCGCTCAGAGGGTGACGCCTACTTTGACTTGATACAATCTCAAATGTCGAACCCAATCTCAAGCTATGACAAAGAAGAAGAAATCTACGGTACGACCCATGCCTTCTTAGGGACCTTTGTTGCAAAAAGTTGGAATATATCCCCAAACGTTTATAAAGCAATCCTGTTACATCACGATACCGAATTTGCGCTAAAAACCACTAGTGACCAAAAAGTCCGCCATCTTGTCGCCCTCATTATTATTGCCAATTACGTAGTCGGGGTAAACTCGGGGGAACAGTACATTACTCAAGAAATTAAAGAGTACCGCGACATAGGCATGGCGCAAATAGATTTACCTGAAAATGCGCTAAAAGCAGCAAACTCGGCTGTCATCAAATGGGGAAAATCAATGGGAGTCTCTTCTTCCTCTCATTAACGATGGATACATAAATGAAAAGCTTTAACCACCTATCAGGCCTACAACAGCTTCTGGACATAGACACAACCCTAATGAAAGAAGAGCTGTACTACCCTTGGTACATTGAAAAACCTGGCATTATTAAAATTGGGCTCGCTTGGCTCAGTTTATGCGCGGTGATTATTTCGGCAACCTATATCACAAGCTCCTATTACCTCATCATCATTCTTGTCCTATTGCTATTAACGATTATCCTAGGTACCAACTACTTCTTTTTGGTAAAACAAAAGACCAAAGACGCCCGAAAACAAGCTTTAAACCAAGTCATGCAGTTAGAACAACGCCACTTTATGGAGGCGATCAAACCCTTTGTCCCATCAGACCAAAAACGTATAGCCGAAAAAATTATCAACCACAAAGACTTCACACTCAAAGAGTATGCAAAAATCACACTCTCATCCAAGAGCCGAGTCATTTTTAATACAGACAGCTTTATTCGAGAAATAGAAAGACTCTTTGCTAACCCTAAGGTCGTAGTTAGTCTTCCTAAGGATGACAGCTATGATGAAGTGAAATTTAAAGTGCCTGACAGTGCCAAGAAAAAATATGAAGAACTAAAGGAGGGCAGTAACACCTTCAATGAAAGCTTAGAGGTCACCCCAGAAGCCAAAAAAGCGATTGTCAAAAAAGCCTACGATGCCATGAACCAGGCTGCGTTAGGAAGAGAAGAAATCGCCAGAATTAAAGAATAGATGGTGGGCCCTCACAGACTTGAACTGTGGACCTATCGATTATGAGTCGAGTGCTCTAACCAACTGAGCTAAGGGCCCTTTATAGAATTGCCCAACAAAGACCTACTAGGCAAATAAAGTGGCGTTATTATAGCGAAGTAAAAGGCTGTTTGCTAACCATTTCAAACCGCTTTGACAAAACCAATTCACACAAAATAAAAAAGCCGCATAGCTTATTCAGTTATGCGGCTCTTTTAGTTAAATCAGAGACTAAATTAGTCTAAGAAACTCTTCAGGCGTTCTGCACGGCTTGGGTGACGAAGCTTACGCAGTGCTTTGGCTTCGATCTGACGAATACGCTCACGCGTGACATCAAATTGTTTACCCACTTCTTCAAGCGTGTGATCTGTGTTCATGCTCAGACCAAAACGCATACGCAGTACTTTTGCTTCACGTGATGCCAGGGTGCTCAGCATTTCACGTAC
>CAZJPO010000014.1:0-20293 GCA_964547865.1 uncultured Thiosulfatimonas sp. | reverse complement strand
GACGGACTGCTTTTGCAACTTCAGCCAACTCTACTGTTGTTAATTGACTATCAACTTCTCTATCAATATATTGAAGCCCTGTTGCCGTTGTAAACGCAATTGCCGAGAGAATACTGACAACCACCAACAATTCGATTAAAGTAAAGCCTTTACTGTTTTGAAGATTCATTTCATGACCCCAAGCCACATTATCACCGCCACACAAACCAACCCTAATCAGAATTAGAGCATAGTTTTTAAATAAAACTCTCTTAATTTAAAAAGCGCTATATAAAAACCAACTCAACAAATACAAAACAGGGCAGATTTACAGAGGTAAACCCGCCCCACTTCAAAAAGGCCTTAAAATATCAAGGCCAATTATCAGACTAACTCAAAAGAATTAGATTGTGTTACGAGTACCGTCCCACTCACCTAGCTCTTCTTCTTTAGTATCACCAGCACCATCAACAATTGTTGTTAGAACTACTTGATCACCAGAAATATAACCATTAGTAGCAGCAGCGCCTGTTGAGATTGTACCGATATTAAATAGAGCAATGAAACGGTTGTAAGTAACCTCGTCAACATGACGATAAACAGGAACAGTCGTCATACCACCCAAATCGTTAGCATTGAATAGAGTTGAAGAAGGACCAAGACCAACAGCCATCAATACTGGAGCACCAGTTGCACCACCAGTGATAGCAGTATTATCAGTAGCTGGAGTCGCTGTATCAAAACCACGTCCAGCTTCACCCATTACACGCTCATAACCACCAGTCCAGATTGCAACTTTAGCCGCTGAATCAACAGGAGCAGAATAACCACAACCACTAGCAGCAGGTGATAGGAAGATATTACCCGCAACAACCGCATTAGAACGAGAAGCAACAACACCTTCAAGATCAGCACAAGAAACTGTTGAATCTGGAGGAGAAATTGCTTCGTTAGTTACATAACGAAGGTTTTCAATACCACCACCAGTTAGGATTCCAGCCGCATCATCAGATAACTGAATAACAGCTAGCGGTTCAACTTCACCAGCAAATTCAGAAATTTCAAGAAGTTCAGCAGCAGCCATTGATGCTGCTGCAGAGTCAGCTGTTTGAATTATAGAATCAAAATCTGAAGGAAGCGTGTTCTTGTTAAGTACGCGGAAAGTACGGATACCTTTATTCAACTCATCCATCATTGCAACGTGAGCAGCAGCAGAAGCACGGGCATCAGTATCTTGAAGTGCGATAGTCGCAGTACCAGCAATTGCAGCAAGAATAGCAACAACAACTAGAAGCTCAAGCAACGTGAAACCAGATTGCTTCTTCTTAAGTTCAACTGCTTGTGCACGCAATGAAGCGTCTTGGATGTCAGCTACGTTAACTTTAGAGAACTTAGCCATCATTTCTTGGATTTTAGCTTTACTAAACATTTAAATTTACCTTTTAGTTTACACTCTAAAAACTTAAAGTGTATTTCTTAAGAAAACAGACAAGGGCTCAGCCTTATCCAGTTTTGCGGCAAAACCGCACAACAACCTCCACCCACAGGAGCACTGCCATAAAACATTTAACAGGAAATACTCAAGCCTGCTAAATAGAATTTTTTAGAATTTTTCACGCCGGGGCCAACTTAAACGACTTGGCCTGACCTTTTCTTAATCGCCTCAGCTCTTCCGATTCAACTAACGAAAAACCCTGAAACTTTGCATTTGCGTCCTCACCCTCCGCAACGGAAGAATAATCAACAACAAATCGATATTGCTTTCCAGCGTGGACAACAACTTCCTTTTGCCCACGCTTTAAAATTTTAATTTCCACTCGCATGTCAGCATAACCATCATGCCTAATAAGACCCTCATAAACTGACAACATGCAATTTACAACTTCAACATCACTATGCAAGCAACAATCCTTTACCCCTATAATCAAAAGGGAAATGATAATAATTATTATTAAGCTTTAGTTTGTTGTTTGGATTATAAACAAAAACATTTCACAAGCAAGGGAAAGAGCAACAAATAACAATTAAAAATTTTAATGACCGCCCATCAGTAAAAACTTATATACGTACTACCACGCACAGCAATGATAATGATTTTTATTTACATTGGCCTTTCATGAGTAGTCACTGTATAATTCGTATCGTAGCATTTTTTAATATTCAACCTAAAAATTAGAACGCTAAATAGCGGCCACCAACCACGAATATCTCCAACAAATTATGAATATTTTTTCGATCCAAAGCTCTCAACTACGAAATAGCTTAGTAAAGCCAAAATCTATTTTAATTTTTGGCCTTACCCTTTTATTTTTTAGCACTCTATACTCCCAACCCAACTACGGCGGCTCAGGCCTATTTTTACCCCTAAATGTTATGGCATGGCTCAGTACCGCTCTCTTAATATCAATAACTTTCGCACTTGCATTGCAAAAGAAACGGATTCAGTTAAAGGTCAGTTCTCTAATAATAGTCACCGCCCTAGGCCTAATTTTTATAATCGGCTTATTAAACACCCCCTCTTTAGGAGTTGAACATGCGGTTTACGGCCTTGGATTTTTAGGGGCAATTTTATTTATCATCAGCCTTGATCAATTTACTTTCTCAGAAAACACATTTCGAAAAATCCTTTGGTTAGCTGCTATTACAGGGGGGATGCAAACCCTAATCGGTTTAATTCAAATTCATGACAGCAATCTTTGGGTGCTCCAAAACATCTTTACCTACAACCCAATTGCTGGATTGGTTTCAACCCCCTTCGGCGTTTTTCAACAGGTCAATATGTATGCAACCTTTTTAGCCTTTAGCTCAATTACAATCCTATATTTATTATTAAACCCAAAAAACACCCCTAAAACACATATCTTCCACAAACTATTAACCACTCTATCTTTACTCTTAAGCTTAATTGCGATGATTTACGTTATTAGTTCCATAGGCTCTAGAGCAGGGATCTTAAGCTTATTTACTGGATTTAGCCTTGTTTTAACTGCTCATTTAAAAAAAGTTTTGAAGTTTGATATAAAAGTACTCCAAATAATAGCAACCATCTTTATAGGAGTATGGCTCTCTCAAAGCGTCAGCAATAACAGCCCAGGAATTGAAGGGATAAGCTCAAAGACTGAAAGAGTGGTATCTGGAGAAGATATCCGTTTATGGCTATATAGCTCGTCTTGGTCTGGTTTTTTAGACGCACCTGTTATAGGGCATGGTATTGGTAATCTCTCCCAAATGTGGAAAAGCCAAACAGGATTCGAAGATCAAGCTAAAAGAAAACCAGATTTAGTCCCAACACTTGTCCACCCTCACAATGAAGTGCTTTACTGGATGAATAACTCTGGTGTCATTACACTAATTAGCTTCATTCTTATTGGCTCACTATTTCTATTATCACTATTCAACCGGCATGGAATAAAAGCATTCGAGATACTAGGATTGATGTCACCGTTCTTAATTTCTGCAATGGTATCTAGACCTTTCGAGCTCGCGCCTATTCTTTTTTTACTCCTTCTATTCTTTATTCATTACGGATTTAAAAATCACACTTTTCAATTCAACAGGCTTGTTAAATTTAAATGGGAATCATCTATTCCAAAGCTAATTGGCGTCCCCTTTATCATCCTTGTCGTTACCGGATTAAATGTAAGCGCTTGGTTTACATTAACAAGCAACAAGGAGGTCGCAGAATTTGAGTTCTACCGTGACAACCACCCTAAAAGTACCTACTTCCCAAAAGATGGCGTACTAAAAAAGCCCTTTCTACAACACGCAAAATACCACCCTTTTTTCGAGTATAAAACAATGACCGCCATGCTCGCATTGTCAGAAATCGCCTTTGAAAAAGGCTACTCTTATGACCTTCTACAGTATATACACTGGGCCAACTCAAGAGAGGAGTACCTTGAATCACCGGTAATTGTTTTTAACCTCTTAAAAAGCTACTTAATGCTTAATAAGAACAGGGAAGCAGTCGACCTTTATAAAAAATCAAAAGTGAAGTTTTTATTCAATAAAAATATTCAAACCATTGGTAATTGGATGAAACAAAAAGGACTAGTAGAACAGCCATGAAAACAGAAAAACCAGCCCTAAAAACCACCATTTTGATAACAGGCATTACCCTTATTCTTCTTGCTTCACTCTACAGCCAAAACAAACCCATTGGCGGTGGCCTAGTCATGCCGTCATTCGTTTCAACATGGCTAATAGCAAGCATCTTTAGCTTTGGTGTGCTCGGCTACAGCCTAACTCAAAAAAGACTATTCGTCTCTAAACCGACCATTTATTTGGGCTGGTATTTACTTGCAATATTCCTAATTGGCTTAATCAACACAAAACAAGTCAATTTTGACTTTTTCCTCTATGAACTAGGATTTATTGGCATCTTCATTTTCAGCCTCGCATTAAGTCAATTTAGAATACGACTTGAAAACCTATCCACCTTGTTCAAAAGTATTGTTTTTGTAGGGCTAGTTCAAGCCTTTATGGGCCTTATTCAATACTATGACTCCGAATTATTTATTTATAAAAACTATCTTAGCATTGCCGCATTAAGCACTCTGTCAGGCACAACCCAAGGAAGTTTTTTTCAGGCTAATATGTTTGCAAGCTTTATTGCACTCTCAATTTTGAGCGCCGTCTATTTGGCAATAGAGACTTCAAAATCAAGTGGTAACAAACTTGAAATTGCAGTTTATTTTTTTAGCTTAATCATTCTTTTTTGGGCAATGAGCTTAACAGGGTCTAGGGCAGGCACCCTGGGCTTAACCATTGGTTTAGCCATGCTGATTACCCACTTCCGCAAACAGATCATTCAGATGTGGCCGATTGTGCTTGCTTTGCTCTTAAGTGCCTTCATTGGAATTTTTCTTTCAGGCTTAATGACAGAAAACTTTGCCGCTTTAGATAAGGTGGCAAGTAAAACCTTAAGTACCTATGAGGGGACAGATGTCAGATGGGTTATTTATCAAGCGGGATGGGAAGCCTTTTTAAACCAACCTTGGCTTGGTCATGGAATAGGCAATGCGCATCAGGCCATGCTAGCCACAATAAATATCTCAGAAATAGCTAAAAGCCATCCAAACCTTGAAGTCCATAAGCTAGTGCACCCGCACAATGAAATTCTTTATTGGATGATTCAGACAGGATCAATCACACTACTGGGCGTACTCGCTCTAGCTTGGCTTTTCTTTAAACAACTCTTTAAAACCAACCGGACAAACAGCTTTATCATACTAGGCATGATGTCACCTCTCATTGTCATGACGCAGGTCTCAATACCCTTTTCACAATCCGCACTTCACCTTCTCTTGATCATAGTATTCTTTCATATAGGGTTCGGACACGAAAAAACCAAGGAAATCACCTGGAACACTGACGTATACAAATTCGCTTTTATTCCTGTTTTTTCATTGACAGCACTACTATTAATTTACGGCGCATGGTATTCACTAAAAAGCAACGAAGAAGTCTACGAGTATAATTATTACATCCAACAGACCCCTCAAAACAAGATGAGGTTCTTAGAACAAAAAGAAGCGGATTACGCCTTACTAAAACATGCAAAAAATCATCCAATATATGAACCACTAACCATCAACAATATGAATACATTTGTTGAAGGTGCATTTATTGAAAATAATAAAAATGATGTGACTTTGTTTGTTGAATGGGCAACATCAAAACCAGAATATCAGGCTGACTCGAGAACGATGTTTAATTTAATTAAATCACTTGTCGCACTTCAGCAAGTTGAAAGTGCAAAAATACTTTTTGAGATGAAACAAGGTGTATTTAGTCATGACCAGACCTTTCAAGAACTAGGTCCCTGGTTATCCGGAATGAAATAAACCGCATAATTCTCAAAAAAAAATCCCAGTTAATCTGGGATTTTTTTTAAAACGATCAAGCTTTAACTCAGTTAATCAAAATATCTATCTGGCTAGCAGAACTAAATTGGTTGTGTGAAACAAACTCCTGAGGCTTAAGGCCAGAATAAGCTTGAGCTTTTTCACACCCCGTATTTATTCCTGCCTTTTTCATCCCTGAAACATTAATGGTTCCAAAAACCTTAGCCGCCGGAATAGCTGTTTGAGAAGCCAAGTCAATTAACTGCTCATCACCATTAGCATAAACCGCCTTCAGACAGAACATTGAATTTGTCTGTGTCGTTTGATTATCGATTTTTAAACTTAACTCAGTACCCTTTACTTGATTGTAATCCACTAGAATCATTAAATCTCTTTCATAAAGATACTCTGAAGAGTTTTTGTCATCTTCCATCAACTCGCCATTCAAACCAAAAGAAGCGATCTTTACCGCTCTATTTTCAAACTGAGGATCAAACGCCCAACCAAAGTTCAAATAGTCGCTATCCGCATTTCGGTTGCCCCACCCATCTCTAAAGACAGGAATCGTTACAAAAGCTTCCTCACTAATTTTGATATCCTCGTAGCTAGATGCTTGTAAATAAGGCCCTTTCCAGTTCTCTGTTTCACGCCACTCTGCACTTGCTGCCTCACATGAAGCCCTGTCAATCTGAGTAGCATCATCAGTACAGTAACCATTACTGACTAAATCACGAATATACTTAGGCATCACACCCGTATCAGCCAAATAACCACTCAGAGCAGGTTGACCATTAATCGTTCTAGAGCTATCCCCCACTAAGGCGTATTGAATCTGCTTGATACGATCCTGTGTAAGTTCAAAGCGTTTTTGATTGCCTTCATTCATCATGTAATCCGTGGTTAAAGAGGTCACCAAGCCAATAACAGCTATCACCACAATCATTTCAAGAACGGTAAAGCCCCGTTGTATTTTTAAAAGCTGAGTTTTCATTAGTTCACCTTCAAAATTCTTACGATGTCATCATTATTGCCATTTTCAAACAGACTATCTTTGCCTGCACTGACTAGAGCAACACACCCTTTTCCACCTTCATTACAATCAGGGTAACGATTATTTTTAAAGGCAACTTGATATTGATATGGTTGACCAGTAAATGGCTTCGCTAGAGATTCGCCTTTATCATTTTTTGCCACAAAACAAAGCTCCGTCTCTGACGTATAATTTGCCTTGGCCTCAAAAGGATCGGCTAGCCCCATCACTCCATTTGCATCCTGTTGACGAGTGACATTCGATGGAAAAACCTTCAAATGATCATCAAACTGTTTTTGGTGACAACTCCCTTTTCTCATGTAATCAACTGAATCTAGACTTAAATAGGGCCCATTCCATCCACGCGATGAAGACAAATCCCAAGGTAGAATCTCACGCCCTTGAGAGCTTTGATCTTTACCCTCTTTTACTGGCGAATAAAAAAGATAACTAAAATCAGCCATGCTACTAGGAGCGTCTTTAGCAAAGACCCCTGTAGCTGGGAAGTATCCAGTATCTTGTTTGAACTTCAAAATAGCTCCAGCAATTCTCTTAATCTCTGTTTGAGCCAGCTCTTCTCTGGCTTTTTGCTCATATCCGCCAACTACACTGACGGCAATACCAGCCATGGCGGCCAAAATGGAAACAACCACCAATAATTCAATTAAAGTAAATCCTTTTGCAAATTGAACTGGATTGCTTTGATGATTAACCTGTTGATTCATGCTTAATCCCTTGTTGATTTGTTTTAAATCATTAATACTGTTTTGACTATTCTGTTTCATGCTGCATCCCATCTACGTAACCTAATACTCGAACTATTTCATCGATATCAAGAATACCTTCCTTGGCCTTATTCAAGGCCTGGCGACGAATATCATCAACTCCTTGACTCATAAGGTACTCATCAACCACTTCATCTGTCGCGCCTTCAGAGATCATGCTTGATAACTCTGGAGTCACTGACACCACTTGGAAAACCCCAACGCGTCCGCAGTAGCCATTACTATCTTTGCCAGATACCGCTTTAAATAGTTTTAAGCCTGGAATCTCTTCTTCTTTGAAACCTACTGCAAGTAATCTATCTTTGGATAACTTAACCTCTTCTCTTGTCTCTTTGTCCAAACAGCGCAATAAACGCTGACTCACCACCAAGGAGACCACTGAGGCCATATCATGGCGTTGAACACCCAAGTTGACCAATCTAGACACGGTTTTAGAAGCGCTATTGGCGTGCAATGTAGACAAGACAAGGTGTCCAGTATGAGCTGCTCTCACCGCCGTTTGACAAGTTTCAGCATCTCGCATCTCTCCAATCATAATGACATCTGGATCCTGCCTTAACAGGGTTCTTGAAACATCGGCAAAAGAGTTATCTTTCGAAACATTAATTTGGTTGATACCCTGATGCTCTATTTCGACAGGATCCTCTACTGTAAAGACACTGCGAGGCTTTTTATTGATATGCTTTAACAAAGTGTAAAGCGTAACGGTTTTACCACTTCCTGTTGGCCCAGTCACCAAAATCATGCCTTGAAGTCGGTTGATGTGATAATTCATCAAAGAAACCTGATCATGTTCAATACCCAGCTCGCCTAAAGGCATCGTGCCTTTTGGTAGATACAGCACTCTAAGGTTTAAGGTCTCACCATAAAGCGTGGGCACAACAGAACAACGAAAATCAATCGACTCATCCTCTTCCGTACCAAACTTCATCCTAAAACGTCCACTTTGGCCAATATTCTGTTCAGAAATATCCAAACCTGAGATAACCTTTAAACGCGTGGTCATTAAGTGGCCAAAGGTTCTTGGCATCTCTGCAATATCCGTCATCACCCCATCAATGCGAAAGCGAATAAAAAAGCTTTCAGCATAAGGTTCGAAATGAATATCTGAAGCGCCTAGTTCAATCGCATTAATCAGTTGCTTATTGAGATAAAGTGGTGCCCTATCACCTTCAAACACTTCATTATTAGGGTCGGCAGAAATATTCGTCGCTTCAATTGATGAAAAGGATAATCGGTTAACATCAAAATCCTTATCTTTAAGTTGAATTTTCATTTAGATATCCTGTCTATTAACCGATTTGGTTGATGTGCATCATTGCTTTAAAGAAACCGATATAAATAAAGGCCACCATACCCGCAACAAGAAGAATCAAAGCTGGCTCCATAAAGGCCATCATGGTTTTAATTCGAGCATCCGACTCTCTTTGATAGTGTTCACCTAGGCCTTTCAGGGCCGTAACAAGCTCACCACTTTGTTCACCAACACTCGTCATATGTTGCACAATCATTGGAATATGAGGTTGTCTTAAGCCATACCCTAAATTTTGTCCATCGATAATAGACTGCCTTGCTTGTGAAAAGCTATCTGACAGATGTTTGTTATTGGTAATGCGAGCCATAAACTCCAGTGACTCAATCACGCTTTGACCACTATTGATCAGCATAGACATGGTCCACCCCATTTGAGACATAGCGGTATTGCGAATATTTGTTCCAATAAATGGCGTATTAATCAGGATATCATCGAAGAAGCTTTTTCCGGCTCCCATTCGATACATCATCGATATTGCAATCGTACCTAAAACGATCAGCCCGGCTGTAAATAAACCATATTCGATTACCCACTGTGAAATATCGATCATTGCTTGGGAAACAGCAGGTAAGTTTTCAGAGCGCCCTTCCAGCATCACGGCAAATTTTGGAACGATATAAACTGACAGACCAATAAAAACCGCCGTAGCCACCAGCATCAAAAGCCCAGGATAGATAAGGCTGTTAGCGAACTGCATTCGAACATCTGAATCAACTTCCATATGGTCAGCAAGACGCTCTAGCGTATCTGCCAGCTCACCTGATTGTTCACCTGCCCCAAGTAACTTCGAGACATAAGGAGGAAACATGCTACCTTGAGCTGCAACTGCTCCAGAAAAGGTATCTCCCCCTTGCTGGACACGAATTAACATATCCACAATCGCATCTTGAAGCGGCTTTCTATCTGTCATCTCAGCACTCAAAACCAAGCCTTCTGTCAGCGTATGTCCACCGCGAATCATCATGGCGAGTTGGCGCAAAAAGTTCGATTTATGAATTGTCTTAGGCGATCGATGTCTTCCCATTTTCTTTAGAAGCTTAAACGGGTTATAGGTAGGCACTCTTTGCTCTATATTAAGGATACTTAACGATCGGCCATGTAACGCAGTAATTGCTTCCGCCATGGTTGCCGCTTCTATTACCCCATTGTCTTTTTGCCCCTGTGCGTCTAAGGCCTTATAACTATATGAAGACATCTATTTGAAACTCCTGTCATCGATGACTTTGTAACTTATCTTTCAATAAGTTATTGATAAAAAGTTTTCTATTTATGCTGAAAAAAAACAGTAATTGTTTTCTTCTATTTCGATCAGTTTTACTAAGCTTTTCAGCAAAACCCAATCTAAAGAATGATTTCCCTACCGCAAAGTATAATAATAATGATTCTCATTACAATAGTAAAAATGATAATTTTTAAAAAAACTTAAAACCCCGACTTTAAGGGGCTTAGAAAATAAATAGGCTTTAATAAAATAAAGATGATTGGTTTCAATATCTTAAATAGAAACTGGCCACAAAACTGAAATGCTTTAAAGCCAGAAAAAGGAGGAATGTTTTTTAACTGAAGAATCTAAACTGACGAAAGAAAACCCCTGATTCTTATCTAAAACGCAAATTTTCTCGTTTTAATTGATCAACTGAGGAACACCCCATCAACTTCATATCGCGTTCTAGCTCTGCTCGGTACTGAGCCAGTGCTCGCTCAACCCCATTTTGACCTGCTGCTGCTAAGGCATAGAGATATAGACGTCCGCCCGCGCAAGCCTTAGCACCCAGTGAAAGCGCCTTCAAGACATGAGTTCCGCGTTGAATACCCCCTTCACAGATCACATCGACTTTGTCTCCAACCGCATCGACAATTTCCGCCAACTGGTCAAAGTTTGAGCGTGAACCATCAAGTTGTCGGCCACCGTGATTAGAGACAATAATCCCCGTACAGCCAATATCGACTGCCCTTTTAGCATCTTCTACACTCATTATCCCTTTCAGAGCGAAATGGCCGCCCCACTTCGAGCAGAGCTGCTCGGCATCATTCCAATTCATCGACTGATCCAACATTGAAGAAAAGTACTCCCCCACCGAAACAGTCGCACTGGTACCGGCATCAACATAGTCTTGCAACATCGGCAGCTCAAATTGACCTCGGGTCAGATAGTTAATCCCCCAGGCCGGTTTCATGGCATAACTTAATAAACTAGATGGAGTAAATTTTGGCGGTGAAGTAAAACCCGTTCTCAAATCACGCTCGCGATTTCCACCGGTAATCGTATCAACCGTCAAGGCCAATACATCAAAGTTAGCCGCCTTAGCACGCTCTAACATATTGTCATTCAAGCCACGGTCTTTATGAAAATAGAATTGAAACATTTTCGGGGTATCAATCGTGGCAGAAATTTCTTCTAAACTGACTGTACCCAATGAAGACACTCCGAACATCGTGCCATATTTTTGAGCGGCTTTGGAGACTGCACGCTCGCCTTCGTGGTGAAATAATCTCTGCAATGCCACTGGCGACAAATAGAGGGGCATATCAATCTTTTTACCAAAGATGGTGGTAGAAAGGTCAATATCTTCAACCCCCGCCAATACATTTGGCACCAGATCAACATCATCGTAAGCAGAAGTATTTCGGCGATGAGTCACTTCGTCATCAGCAGCTCCGTCAATATAGTTAAAGATAGGTGATGGAAGACGCTTTCTTGCCAGAGTTCGAAAATCCTGGAAGTTGTGACAATCATCTAAACGCATAGAGATTCCCTGCTAATTAGTGGCCAACCACCCATGATTGGCGTATGAATAAATCAAGATTAAAACTCGGCTTGTGATTTAAACCGTTTTAACCCTATAATTGCTAAAACTTGATCTTAATCAATTTTATTTATAAAGCATTATTAATAAAAGGCGATGCATATGCAATCTTTTAATCCACCCGTTCGAACTTTAATGGGCCCTGGTCCTTCTGACATCCACCCTCGTGTTCTTGCAGCGATGGCGCGTCCAACCATTGGACACCTTGATCCTGAATTTATCGGCATGATGGATGAGATCAAAGAACTTTTAAAATACGCTTTCCAAACGAACAATGAACTCACCATGCCGGTTTCTGCTCCGGGTTCAGCCGGAATGGAAACTTGTTTTGTGAATCTGGTCGAACCGGGTGACAAAGTCATTGTCTGTATCAATGGCGTATTCGGTATGCGTATGCAAGAGAACATCGAACGTTTTGGTGGAGAAGCCATTGTTGTCGCCGATGACTGGGGAACCGCGGTCACCCCTGCCAAAGTTGAAGAGGCTTGTAAGGCCAACCCTGATGCTAAGATCGTCGCTTTTGTTCACGCTGAAACCTCTACGGGCGCGCGCTCGGATGCCGAAGCGATCTGCAAAATCGCCCAGGACAATGACTGCTTAACCATCGTCGATGCCGTTACCTCATTAGGAGGAATTGAATTAAAAGTCGATGACTGGGGCATTGATGCCATTTACTCCGGAACCCAAAAATGCCTTTCTTGTGTACCGGGGATCTCGCCTATCAGCTTCTCTGAAAAAGCACTGGATAAAGTCCGCAACCGAAGTACCAAAGTACCTAGTTGGTTCTTAGATTTAAATCTTGTATTAGGTTACTGGGGCGGTGGCGCAAAACGTGCCTACCATCACACTGCGCCAGTGAATGCCCTTTACGCACTTCATGAATCTCTAGTCATGTTACAAGATGAAGGTTTAGAAAATACTTGGGCACGTCACGCTGAAATGCATGAAATGTTCAAAGCAGGTCTAACCGAAATGGGCATGGAATTTGTCGTGGATGAAGACCAACGCCTTCCAGAACTAAACTCGGTTTGGATTCCTGAAGGGGTTGACGACGCTGAAGTTCGCGGCAAGTTATTAAACGATTACAATCTAGAGATTGGTGCCGGCCTGGGCGATTTCGCCGGTAAAGTTTGGCGTATCGGTTTAATGGGTGACAGTGCAAGAAAAGAAAAAGTGCTATTCTGCCTTGCGGCCTTAAAACAAGTTCTCGGTAAGTAACGACGTCCTTCTTACTTAAAGAAAACAATCTGCACTACAAAGCCCAGTGTTCTCAGAATACTGGGCTTTTTCTTTGGCGAATCGACACCTATCCGCATAAAATAGTCGCATGACTCAATCGCCAAACCGTTCTCAAAAAAATCAAAACAAGCTTGTTGACCTAAATAGCTTCTATTCAAGCCTACCGATTCAGGCTATTCTACCCACGATTACAGAGGTACTGACCAAGCAAGAAGTTGCGATCCTCTCAGCAGAACCCGGAGCAGGTAAATCAACTGCTGTTCCGCTTTACCTTCTAGAAAATCTAGATTTGGCTGAACAAAAAATTGTCATGCTTGAACCGCGTCGTTTGGCGGCAAAATCGATTGCCACCTTTCTGGCTTCACTCCTCGACGAACCCGTTGGACAAACCGTGGGGTATCAAGTCAGAAATGAAAGGAAAACCAGTGCTTCAACCCGATTAGAAATCGTGACAGAAGGCGTTCTGACTAACCGAATTTTACAAGACCCAGAACTACATGGCACTGGACTGATTATTTTTGATGAGTTTCACGAGCGCTCAATCCATGCCGACTTTGGCCTAGCGCTCTGCAAAGACATTCGCAGTGCCTACAATGAAGAACTAAAAATACTCGTCATGTCGGCTACGCTCGATTCTGAGCGCCTGAGTACTTATCTTGATAATGCGGAGGTGATTCACACTCAAGGACGGTGCTTTCCCGTTTCAACGCACTACCTGACCAAACCCATTACATCAAGCGTTTCATTTGATTGGCTTCCCTCTTTCAAACAGTTGATTCTAAAAGCCCTATCGAACACGCAAAATGATGTCTTGGCTTTTCTGCCGGGGCAAAAAGAAATCAACCAACTACAAAATTGGCTAGAAGAGACGCTTGATCCCAATAAGCAAATCGTCACCCCGTTATACGGCAGTTTAAAATCTCAAACTCAACAAACCGCCTTAAAGACTGATAAGTTCGGCAGGCAGAAAATCGTCTTGGCGACCAATATTGCCGAAACCAGCTTAACGATTCCAAATATTTCAGCGGTCATCGATTCCGGCTGGGAACGAGTCGCTGAATACGATGTTACAAGTGGCATGACTAGGTTGTTAACCCAGCGAATCTCACAAGCTTCTGCTGAACAACGTCAAGGTCGTGCGGGTCGAGTTCAAGCGGGTGAATGCTATCGTCTATGGACTGAAAGTCAGCAACAAGCCTTAAAGAGATTCACCGAACCCGAAATCACTACAACTGATTTAACCCATTTACGTCTGGCAATGGCGCAGTGGGATACTAAAACCCTTGCAGAGATTGACTGGTTAACAACGCCGCCTAAACCTCACTTTAATGCCGCCACTGAACTCCTCAAAAAACTCGGCTTCATCACGGATAATCTGAACCTTTCAGAACAAGGTAAAACCGCGACACAATTCAATACTGAACCGCGCTTTTCAAGGCTATTAGTCGCGGTTAAAAAAGAGTCGCAATCCATCCAATCGCTCGCTTGTGACTTGGTGGCCACCTTAATGGACAGCCATTTTTACAATGACCAAAAAGATGCCGATATCGTTTCTAGAATACTTGCCCTACAAGCCTATAGAAACCAATCTAAAAATGCGCTGAAACAGTACCCCATTAAAGCAGCTGTGGCTCAGCAAGTTCTACAAACCGCAAATCGTTTGCAGCGTAACTTTGCGATCGGTCAAGCCTACCAACACTCTCTCACCGAGTTACAGCAAAACCTTGGCGGACTAGTCGCGCAGGCCTACCCTGATCGAATCGCCAAGCAACGGGTGACTCGTTCAAGTAACCGCCATGCTCAAGACAATATACGCTATCAACTCGCCAATGGACGGGGGGCTGTTTTATCCACGTCAAACAACCTAAAGACCAGCGAATGGCTTGCCATTGCCAACCTAGATGGCCAAAAATCAGATGGCAGAATTTATCTGGCAACCGATATTGATCTTGAAGACATTAAAACTAAAGTCGGTATCGAAGACACCGCCCAATATCGTTACGACGCTAAAACACAAAAAATTGAAGGCGTTCAGCTGACAAAAGTGGGCGCAATCGTTTTAAAAGAATCTAAACTCGACAAACCTGACAAAGCCCGGCTTCAGCAGTGTCTACAGCAAATGATTATCGAATCCGAACTTGAGATTCTGTCCTGGAAACAAAACACACGGGATTGGCTAGACCGGGTACGCTGGCTAATATCGATCGCGCCTGATCAAACCTCTAATTGGCCAGACCTAAAAACGCAGTCCCTAGTCGATGAACTCGAGGAATGGCTATTCCCCTACTTAGGAGAAGTTAACAGCATCCAAGGCTTAAAAGCCCTCGATATAGACAGCCTATTAAAAGCCAGATTTGAATACCAAACCCTATTAGAGATCGATCAACAAGCTCCTCAAGAGTACCGCCCTCCTAATGGTAAGCCGGTTAAGGTTCAATACCAAGTTGGACAGTTGCCTAAAACATCTCTTATTTTACAGTCTTTATTTGGCGAGCTGAGCTCACCAAAATTGGCGTGGGGAAACGCTCAACTGGCATTTGAACTGCTTTCACCGGCAAGAAGACCCATCCAAATCACCAGCGATTTAGCGGGCTTCTGGCAAAGCTCATACTTTGACGTCGCCAAAGAGATGAGAGGTCGCTATCCAAAACACCGATGGCCGGAAGAACCACTCAACGAAAAACCGGGAAAATCGATCAAATAACAGGTTAATAGGGATTTAAACAAGGGCTTAGATTAAAATTCTTCCATCTTTCTCTGCCGTCATAAGAACCAAGTTTAAATCATAAACCTCACCGCCAATATCAAAAACGACTAAAAACAAGCAGTTTACTTAACCTTTATAACAACTTACAATCAAAAGTTAATGCTAACAATTACATTTTCATGTTATATTGCCAATACTGATTATTCATTTAACGTACTTGACTGGCCACTCAGCAATAATATCTGCGGCTAACCACGTTAAACCAAAGAACGGTTTTCTTTCCAAGTCACCTCAACAGAGGAACGAAAAAAGAAATGACTCAATTAAGAGTTCTTCCATGGCGTATCAAGCAGCTATGTGGTCTTAAAACCTCATACAAAAACGCCCTTGTCTTTGCAACGGCATCCTCAATTCTCTCCATTTCCCCTTTTATTCACGCCCAAACTTGGATCGATATTAATGCCAATAATGATTGGAGCCTAGACCCTCTCAACCTTAATTGGGATGGAGGCGTTCAGTTTACAAACGGTAGTGACGCAACCTTTGGAGGCATTGGCGAAGCCGTCACCATTACTGAAGCTCTCGGGATTAACGTTGGCAACCTAACGTTTAATGCCGATAGCTATACCATTGCTGGTAATGATTTGACTATCGGAGGCATACTTTCTGTTTCTACACTGGGTCATAGTGCAACCCTCTCATCAAACATTACGGGGGATGTCACGATTAATGGGCCAGGAACGGCTAGCCTATCTAGCACAATTGGTGGTAATGTGACGATAAGTGGATTAGGTCATGTCGAATTAATCAATACAGGGACAACCGGCAACCTCAATAGCTCAACAACGGGCGATGTGATTATTAGAGACAACAGTTCATTCACTGGCAACCTGACAATATCCGCAGGAACCGTCACTATCAACAACAACGGAGCAAGCTTTAACTCCTCTGGTGGCAACACAGCAAGTACCATCAGTGGTGGTACTCTAAATATTGATGCAATCACTTCATTTGGCGCGGGAAATAATTTGAATATTCAAGCTGGGGCCACTTCCTATACTCAAAATGCGGCCGTCACTGCCGATATTAGTAGTGCCAACACAAATACAGATATTGGTGCTGACATAACTGGTACTCTTGATGTCACTGCTGGCACTACAACCGTTTCAGAAAACTCAACCATATCTGGTGCAATCACAATATCTGGCGGTGAACTGGATATTGAAACGGGTGATACGCTAACGGCTTCAAGCGGTATTGACGTGCAAGCCGCAGGTAACCTCGACAGTAACGGTGCGATTACGGGTAATGTGACCTCTTCTGGTACCTCTGATCTTGGTGGTGACTTAACGGGTACACTCGATATAGCCGGAGGCACTACAACCGTTTCAGAAAACTCAACTATATCTGGTGCTATCACAGTGTCTAGCGGTGAACTGGATATTGAATCTGGCGATACCTTAACCGCTTCAAGCAATATTGATGTCCAAGCCTCAGGTAACTTAGATAGTAATGGCTCTATTACTGGTAATGTAAATACAGCGGGTACCTCGAACCTCTCTGGCGATATTACCGGAACCCTAGATGTGACAGGCGGTACCACAACAATAGATGGTGACAGCTCCGTGAGTGGCCAAATTACTATTAATGGCACAGGTCAGCTTGATGTCAGTGCCGGGCAAACGTTAACCGCAACAACAGGTATCACAATTGGTAGCGGTACCGCCGGTACCCTAAATGCAATGGGGGATATTGCGGGTAATGTTACTGTTACTTCTGGTTCGACCTATGAGATGTCTGGTGTTATCAACACCGGAGATATAACCAACGACGGCACTACCACCGTTAATTCCGACTCCACCGTTGTCGGCAACTTAGTAAACAATAATACCCTTGAAGCCGGTAACTTAGGCGCAGCAACCCTAACCCTCAATGGTACCGATGGAATCTTTACATCCAACGCGACCCTTGATGGCTCTACGAATAACCTCACCATCAATGCCACAGAGTTCGAGTTTCGTCCAGGCCACTCTTCAAGCGGAACCGTCAATATCAGTGCCACCACACTCGACTACGGTATAGATACCAATATAGCCAGTAGTGTGGCTTCAAATATCGTGGTGCAATCGGGCACAACCTTAACCGTTTCAAACAGCGCAACGGTCGGTGCTAGCGATCTAATTGATGATATAACCAACGAAGGAATTATTGACCTCAATGCTGGGACGCTTAATGGTATTGATGTATTGACGAGCACCTCTACCAGTAATCAGGCCATTGATATTGCTGTTGGTACAACTCTAGACGCAAACACAGTGACCTCTTCTAGTGGAAAGGTCACGATTGCCGGGGAATTAGATGCAGACCTTACCCTTACTGGCGATGCCGATCTAGAAGTTACCTCCAGCGCAACACTAGATGGCGATGTAACCATCAGCAGCACTTCAACTAGCGTCGTTTTAGACGGAACTGTCACCGGGACCACCAGATTAAATTCCGGTACAGTCGCAAACAGCGGCAACTTGCAAGGCAGGTTGATCATGACAGGGGGTAGCTTAAATAACACCCTAAACAGTACCGGAACCTTATCTAGATTGACCCTAAATAATGGCACGATCAATGAGAGCAATAGTATGACCATTGACCACTTCGAAGGCAGTGGCGGAACCTTGGCGATGTCTGCTGGAGAAACACTGACTGTTGGTGCCGCAAACTGGGCAACTAACTTTGGAGGAGCGATTACCGGTGACATCGATCTGATTAAAGTTGGAACCGGTAATCTTACCCTGTCAGGAGCTAGCACCTATACAGGCGCAACCACCGTCAGTAACGGAACCTTAACCATTAACGGTAATAATGCAAACTCAACCACCACAATCAGCAACGGAGCCACCCTAATGGGCTCAGGCACCACGGGTGACATCACCTTCTCTTCAGGCTCTTTTTTCAAACCCGGTAATTCCATAGGGACACTCAATACAGGCAACCTCACTCTGCCAAGCGGTTCGACTCTAGAAATTGAAGTCGATGACAATGAAAACGGTGATCAGGTTTCAGTCACCGGTACCGTAGATATCACCGATTCGACGCTAGCCATAGAAGAGATCAGTGGTAACTTTACCGGCGGCCCCTACCACTACACCATTATTGAAAATGATGGTATAGATCCGATTATCGGCACCTTTGAAAGCTTTGCGACCAACTATATATTTATCACCCCTACCCTAAACTATGAAGGAGGAACAGGTAACGACCTCATTCTCACCTTGACCTATACCATCACTCACTTTACTGAAATCCCTGACCTAAACGAAAATCAGTTGAATGTAGCATTCGCCCTCGATGACCTCAACAAAACTCCCGGAACCTTCGGTAAAGAATTCTTTAATGATCTCTACCCATTAACAGACCCACAAGTAAAGGCAACCTACACCGACCTTGCCGCGGAAATCCACCCCTCAGCAACCGCAAATCTTTTTGATATCGGCTCCTCAATAGGTGACCAAATATCGGGAAGATTCTCAAACCTTTTGCAAGCCGGCACTAGAGGAAACCTTGGCTTCACCTCCGCACGACAAAATTTAAACCGAAACTTAACCAAGTATAGCTATCAAGCCAGTGATTTCAATCCTTTCAGAAAAACAACAAGTGTCATGCAATCAAACGACGCAACCCCATTACAGGTTGAGCAGCCTTTTCAGTTTTGGAGCGGAGTCTCGGGTTACGCCACAAAATCAAACAAAGATGACCTTGCAACAGGTACCGATAGCCAGGGTTATGGCATCGTCTTTGGTGTTGACAAAAATATTAGAGGCAACACAACAGGGATTGCATTTGGTTTCAACGATACCCAAATTGAATCGCAAGACAAACTATCCAGCTTGAATTTAGAAAGCTACTCTGCCGCCCTTTATCACCAACACCTACTTGATAACGACATGATTATTAACGGCACCTTGTCATATACTCATCACAATGTCAGCGGAGCGCGAAAGCTAACCAACTTAAACCTCACAGCGGATTCAAAATACACCGCTCAGCAAATCACGGCGGATATAGAATTTAGCAAACCGTATGAGATTGACGAAACCAAATCCGTCACGCCTTTTATACTGGGTAGATACTCACAATTAACCACCGAATCTTTTACTGAGACAGGCGCTGGTGGCGCAAACTTAACCAGTGAAAAACAAGACTCTAATAGCTTTGATCTTGTACTGGGTGCTCGAACCCAAATAGAGTTATCCAGCCAAGAACAATTGGCTTTAGGTGCCGGCTATCAACACCGACTAGGCGATATTCAACCAATAGCCGAATACACCTTTGCAGGTGGAGGATCATTCACAACTAAAGGCCTTGAACGAGATCAAAACAGCCTTTATTTAGAAGCAGGTTATGAAAGAAACTTCTCAGAACACAAAATGTTCTATATCAAAACCTCCGCCGTTGCCTCAAAAGAGAGTCAAGCGGTAATGGGCAATATTGGCTTTAAGATGAATTTTTAAAGGTAGAAAGCCTCAATTCAGATCTCTCAAGTCAACTCAATTCATCTAAATCGCGGTACGCTTGCTCAACGTCTTCTAAG
>CAZJPO010000013.1:20316-22420 GCA_964547865.1 uncultured Thiosulfatimonas sp. | reverse complement strand
GTTGATAGTCAATTAACAACAGTAGAGTTGGCTGAAGTTGCAAAAGCAGTCCGTCAATTTCGTGCTGATACAGGATATTTTCCTCGTGAAGGTGTTTTTGATGTAAAAGCAACTTCAACTACAGGGTGTTCATCAAGCCTTTTTGACAGTCTTTCTGGTGGTAGTTCGGGAAATGGCCATCCTGCAGCCAAGTTTGATCTTAGCGCTTCAAGCCTTCCTAGCTATTTAACAGCATTGCCAAGTTGTGATGAGAAGCTATATTGGTTTTATAATGCTGCCAACTTGAGTCAGTTAACAGGAGTTGGAATTGAAACCCATATGGAAACAGATGTCTTCCCTTGGCAAGAAACCAGTTTGCGTGGTTGGCGAGGCCCTTACTTAGATGCCAGTGCCGAAGGTTTTGTTGATATGGGATATGTTGACTTTGATCCGTCTGACTTGGGATTTGATTGGGCAGTAGATGGCGTTGCGCAAAGTACGGGAGGGATAGTTGAAGATATTCCGGCTGTCTTTGTTGGAGGAGAAAACAAGTCTATTGGAAGCTATTTTCTTAGTCGTCGTGTGTCGCAAGATAATCCAAGTTATACCTCTGGTGATGTTGAAAATCTTGAGTATGCCGGACGCCCAGTTTTAATGTTTGTTGAAAAAACGGATGTTGTTGCAGATAGAGTTGTCCTTTTGTCTGCTGGAGCAGACGGTATTTATGATGGATATACTACTGATTGTCAGCCATTGGGCGATGATGAGATAGTATGTATTTATGCAGATTAAAAGAGTAGTAAATGAAAAGTAAATTAGTATTTGGATTGTTGTTATCTTCTGTTTTATCGATGCCGTTAACGGGGTATGCGGATCAGAAAAGTGAGAAAGTTGAGGTTTCTAAAAACGACAATTATTTTTTTGTAAAAGACATGAAAGCTTTTGTTGAGCGCAATACCGTTGAGCCTGAACACAAAGGCAAGCGCTATATTATCCCAGATCAGTATATGGTTTTTGATGGTAAGTTAATGTCTTTACCGAAGGAACAAAAAACCGATTACGTTAAAATGGCGATGGGAATCGCAAAGGTCAATCCTGTTCCCGAAGTCAACCATGCAATGTATATTGAAGTCGCTGAGAATACAGTTATCCCTGTGTATGTAGCGATGGAAACAGTTAAAGAGCTCGTGGAAATTGAAAAAAAATATGGGTTTGATAACTTACAACAGAGTCGTTTGAGGTTTGCAGGGATTCATGTCTACAATTACTCAAAAGGTCCCGCCATAGTGGTTGAGTCTCTTTCCTCCGTTAAAGAATAATTGTTGAGGTCGAAAATAGTGAAAGCATTTCAATCAAGTGCCTTAGATATGGCTCAAGATGCACTAAACTCTGCCAAGCAGAGTGGTGGTGATTTTGGAGATTATAAATTAATCGAGAACATGGCTGTGTTTGTTGCTAATAGTATCCCTAAGGTTGAAGGGGAACGCCATATTTTGATTAACCAATTTGTGGTTTTCGATGCTAGCGTAATGTCTTTGCCGAAAGCCCAAAAATCGGATTATATTAATATGGCCATGGAGATGACCAAGATTGAACCTATGCCGATTATTGAACATTCTATGTTTTTAGAAGTTGCATCAGACTTGGTTGTTCCTGTGTATGTTGAGAAATCCTTAGTAGAAGAATTAGAGCATTTGAAAGAGTCTTATGGTGCTGAAGAGTTGGCAAATGTTAAATTAAGGTTTGCTGGGATCCATGTGTACAACTATTCAAAGGGGCCGGCAATAGTTGTGGAATCTGTTGCGGCATCCAAATAGCTATCCGTGTATGGGTAGGATAGAGGTTTTTTAAGCGGGTGAGGTTGTAATATGCGTCTTAACCAAAGACATAACCTGAAGCAAAATGATTATCGGCAGAGCGGCTTTACTTTGTTAGAGTTGTTGATGGTGGTCACAATTCTTTCGTCTACTGCAATGGTGGCAATGATGACTTTTGATGGTTCTACTTCCCACCACCGTATAGTTGATACTGAAAATCGCCTTAAACTGATCAAACAAGCTATTGTGAAAACTTCTGTTGATTATGAAGGTGTTACACATATTAGTGGTTATGTTGTAGATAATGG
>CAZJPO010000013.1:0-20216 GCA_964547865.1 uncultured Thiosulfatimonas sp. | reverse complement strand
CTTCTGTTGATTATGAAGGTGTTACACATATTAGTGGTTATGTTGTAGATAATGGTATTTTGCCTGATTGTATGGCTGGTTTTATGGAGGCTAATGGTTGTGGCGCTTCTCTATCAAATGCTCAAATGATGATTCCTGTTTATGACCCAAACCCAAACGGGACAACTTTTTTTAATGATGGTAATACAGGGACTGCAGAGCTTTACCCTGTTCAATTAAGTGACGCTGAGCACAAGTTATGGAAGGGGTTTCGCTCAGTCTATTTTGGAAATGTAGTACAAGATCAGTTTCGTGACAGTTGGGGGAATAGTGATAGCGTTCCGGCCAATGAATGGGGGTGGAGTAGGGCGCTATCTTCTACTGGTAAATTAACTTATACCAGTTTTGGGCGTGATGGTATTAGCGATGGTTTGGCAGCAACGTTTTATCCTTCTGTATCTGATATACCATATCAAGACCAAGATCAGAGTGTTGAGGTGTTGCCTTCAGAATGGCATATGGGTTCCGGTCAAGTTATTCAAGTCAATTTAAGTAATAAGTCGGGCCATAAAATTATGATGGATGGGACTGATGATTTATATACGGTCGCAATTTTGGAATACAAAAATGGAAATGGGTCTCAAGGCTGGAAGCAACATTTTTCAAATTCTTATTTAACTCCTGACTCAAACGATTCCGATGCGACAACATTGTTAATGTTAGAAAACGATGAAACAATTAGCTTTACCCTTTCGCAAGGTCTAGCAATTGGTCAACACCTGATAACATTGGTAAGTTACAATTCTGGGGGCACGCCAAATGTTACGAATCGATTTACATGCGTAGATGATGGGTCAGGTTCTGGTACTGCCGATAATGGGGCTTGCGAAAGCGGGGAGAAAAGGCGGTTAGCTAAGAAAATAACTGTATACCCTGTGACAGGTCTGAATACAATTAATTGGGAAATCAAATAATGCCAATGCCAAGTATCGATTTATCAAAACTTACCGACAAAGTTAAATCTAAGTTTGACAATAAGAAAGTTGATACAGAAACTGGTAAAGATTCAAGCAAAGAAGCATCGAAAAATGAAGGTTTTGAGAAAATTAAATCGTTCCTATATCGCCTTATTCCTGTAAAAGGACTAGGTGGAGAGCATTTAGTGTTTTCTTATGATGGCTATGTATTAAGTGGTGCAATTGTTAAAGTTCATGCCGGCAAACTGCAACTCGTCTGTACCGGACTCTCTACTAAAATGAATATGCAGAGAGCAATTGAAGACATTCTAAGCCAGTTTCAAGATCAGAATGTTCACTCCATTCCTAGACACGCTGTTTTAGCCTCTGCTGAAGTGGTTGAAGGCCGTGTTGATATTCCTGTTAATAGTAGTAGTCCTAAACCAAAAACCCAAATGCTAGAATTAGTTCGTTGGGAGCTTGAGTCAACTATTTCTGATGCTGTTCAAATTTGGTCTGTTGGTGCTTTGTTGGAAGGGTATGGCTTTATTTCGGCTGAACAGCGTCAAAATGCTAGTGTGGAGTTAGAGTTGGCGCGTAGCCAAGGTGCGGGAATGATCCGATTCGGAGAAATATGCATTCAGCAAGGCTATATAAACCGAGAACAGTTAAATGAAATGATGGCGCTTCAAGAGAGGTTAATGTCTATGGATGGGCGAATGGACTGTTCATGGAAACCTCAATTAAATGATGATGAAGCTGATGAAGGAACGGATGTTTGGTTGGGTGCTGGTGTATATCGGCATAGCCGTCGCCATTGGTTGGATGCATTTTTTCGTAATGGAATTACACTTAATAATATTGTTCCTATTCATGGCTTGGGTGCTTTGTTTATCGATGATGCGGATGGAGAGTCTTATGAGCAAATTCTAATTGAGGTGTTTAAGGAACGAGTTGTGATCATTCGCTTTATGGGTAAAGCCGTCGTTTCTATTAGCCATCTTAGGTTTAACCATAAGGATGAATTACAAAATATCATACTAGCTGGTGTTTCAGAGCTTATGAGGCCGGAAACAGAGGCTATTTGGTTTTCTAGTGTCTTGAGTGGTTCGGGTGACTTGATTGAAAGCTTGTCTGCTAGTTTGGGCACAACTATTAATTCTATCCAAAGCAAAGTTGTTGCGTTGAATTCGGGTCTCAGAGTTCCTGAAGCGTTTATCTATCAATTTTATGCTCTGGCTCGTCTGGCTGAAGGTGCTAAATGCAATTGTGTGTTGTTTATAGATGCACAGGACCCCAAACCCCCTCTTTGGAAAAATGCTAATGTATGGCGCTTTTCAGCCCCAGTAATTTTGGTGGCAGTCATTGTCGCGAATGAGATATACATGCATAACGCTATAGCTAATGCGATGCAAAGACAGGCTAATGTTGAAAAGGAAAAGGAAGAGAAAAAGAGATTATCTCAGCAGATTAAAAAGCTTATCAGCGAAGTAGCAGAGGATAAAAAGGTTCTTGCTCAGGTTTCAAAAGAACTGAACAATAAAAATGAAGATATCTCACGAATGAAGATTCTTTTAAAAAGAAATGAGCTGACTATTAATTTATTGCTTGAGTTACAGGCGAGTATGAACGACCAAGTTTTTGTTGATCGATACACCGAACAAGGACAGGGGTATGAGCTGGTTGGGTGGGCTGCCAATGATAATGCTGCTCAACTATTTTCTAGAACATTAGATGCAAATATAGGTTCACTAAAATATGAAGTTCGTCGATTGAAGCTAAATAGATCGATCGGGCGCTCAGGACTGAGGGGGTACGGCTTCAGTATGTTGTTATTACCTGAATCTAAATAAGGGTTGGTTCATGAAAGTTTCTAAACAGTGGAATAAGTTGGGGAAAAAAAGGCAGAATGAAATTCTCATATTGAGTGTTTTTGCAACGATTGGAATTTATTTACTTGTTTGGAACTGGGGGAATTACCAGAAGTTATTACATGAAGTTAAAATGGCAAACCGGTCAGAGAATAGGCTTAAGAATGTTCTTAGTGATATGCCCGAAGCACCAGTTTTACAAGGGAATATTACTAAGGATATCAAATCCGTAAGAGAAAAAATCTCCGCATTAGATTCTGATTTTAAACAAGTCTATTCAATGTTCATGCCTATTGACAGTGTTCAGAACTATCAAGGGTTAAGGCTTGAGATTTCTGATTTGGCAAACGCCAATAATATTTTTCTAACCGACATAAAAGAGTTAAGAGCGGAGGGAACCAATATTCTGATCGATTTAGAAAATGATTGGAAGCGTCCTTTAATTCAGTATTCTATGAACCCAAGTTATGATGAGTTAATAGGGTTTTTGAAGGGGTTAGATAAGTTGAGTTACCAAGTTTCTCCTGTCTCTATCTCTATTAATGCGCTTATTTCAGATCCTAATGAAGTGGTACAGCAGCAAAAGTTATCAGTTACATTGGTTTTGGCTTTATGACAGCATTATCTACTGAACAAATGGTTTTAGAAGTTTTCGACTCCATGGTCTCTGAGTGTGTTGACGATGGAGGGTCTGATATTCACATTACCTCTAACCAAACACCTTTGATGAGGCTTCATGGTGAACTAATCCCCATTGGTAATCTTCATCTAACTCAAGCCGATGTTGAAGCCATTTGTAGAACAATATTAAATGACCAGCAGATAGGGTTGTATGCGGAAGATGGACAAGTTGACTTTGGGTACACTTCGACTTCAGGGCATCGCTTTAGAGGGAATTTGTATAGATCAATGGGTGTGCCCTGTGTGGCGCTTAGGTATTTGAGTAATGACTTTTTGTCCTGTGAACAATTGGGGTTACCGAGCTATATAAACGGCCTGTCTAAATTGAAAGATGGCCTAGTTTTAGTAACAGGTGCGACAGGGAGCGGTAAATCAACGACTCTAGCCGCGGTTTTGAATGATATAAACAAGAGTTTAAATCGCCATATTATCACCATTGAAGACCCTGTTGAGTTTGTTTACAAGTCAGAAAAATCAATCATTCATCAGCGTGAACTAGTGACGGATGTAGATAGTTTTTCGGGGGCGGTAAGAGCTTCTCTCCGTGAAGACCCAGATGTTATTTTGGTCGGGGAGTTACGTGATAGGGAAACAGTTCAAGCCGCAATTAGTGCTGCTGAGACGGGGCATCTAGTTTTTTCAACTTTACATACAAATGATGCTGTTGGGGCCATTGACCGAGTAGTCGGTTTTTTCCCTGGTGAAGAACAAGGGATTGCCAGGACAAGGTTTGCTATGAGTCTGAGATGTGTAATCGCTCAAAGGCTCATTAAACTTGATAATAATAAAGGTCGAGCAGCTGCGTTAGAGATTATGCATGTAAATAAAGCTGTCAGCAACTTGATAGCAATGGATAAAAGTAAACAACTCTACTCACTTATCGAAACAGGACGGTCTGAAGGGATGCAAACCATGGACCAGTCTATTGTTGATTTAGTAAAAATGGGTAAACTCAGCCCAAATAAAGCGATGGAACTTTCTACTCAACCTAGTGTTATGGAGCGCTTGTTAAGAACAATGATGTAAGCGAATTTTGTAGATGGCTAAAATAAATGAATCAGTTCTAATTTCAGCGGCTCTCCAAGTAGGGCTTGTTGATAGCAATACGGTTGAAGATTTTAGAATAAGAGCAAGAAAAGAACGAAGCTCAATTCTTCAGCTATTAGTGCGCCATTTCCGTTTCCCTGAAAGTGCTTTCTATCAAGCCCTAGCAAAGCAGTACGCCATTCCTTTTGTGGAATCTCATCAGCTTGTTTTAAGTGATGATCTATCCAATAAAGTCCCAGTGAATATACTTCTAACCAAAAAAGTCATTCCTGTCGTATTGGATGGGCAAGTTTATGTGGCTATGTTAGACCCGAATGATCGAATCTCTCTGGACCTGATTCAAAGATCAATTGGTGAAAAAGTCATGCCTGCAATTGCAGAGCCAGATGCTTTGAGGTATGCCTTAGCAACGCTAGAAGGAGCACCAACTGAAGTTGTTGAAGATGATTTTGATGCAGTGTTGTTTTTTGACGATATCATGAAACAAGCTTATGTGCGGAGGGCGTCAGATATCCATATTGAACCAGGACGTGATTTTACAAGGATTCGCATGCGTGTAGATGGCATGATGCAGACTTTGGGAATGAGGTTGAGTAGAGTCGAAACAGAATCTCTTGTAAATCGAATAAAGGTCCTTTCTGGTATGGATATATCAGAGCAAAGAATTCCACAAGATGGCGGCCTTGGCTACGCAATTAGAGACTGGGGTTTACCTGAAACCGATATTCGAGTTGCTTCTTCTCCAACACATAGAGGAGAAAGGATAACGATGCGTATCCTTGGGGATGCGGATTCTGTTTTGACGATAGACCAGCTTGGCATGCCTGAGCATATAGCTACAAGATTGCGAGAAACTCTGAAAATGCCTCATGGTATGTTGTTGGTAACAGGTCCAACTGGGAGTGGTAAATCTACAACTTTATATGCGAGTATTAGAGATCTGAATGCAAATGACATTAATGTACTTACGGTAGAAGATCCTGTAGAGCAAGCTTTGCCGAATATTTCTCAGGTTCAAATGACTTCTAAGCTAACGTTTAGCGACGTTCTTCGTTCGTTCCTTAGGCATGACCCTGATGTCATCCTTGTTGGAGAGGTTAGAGATTTAGAAACGGCTGAAACTGCTTTAAAAGCTTCTATGACTGGTCACCTTGTACTTTCAACTCTGCATACAAATGATGCTATTAGTGCTATTTCTCGTTTAATCAATTTAGGTTGCGATCGATTCTTGGTTGGTACAACGGTTGTTGGCATTATGGCTCAGAGGTTAGTTTGCCGTTTATGTGATTCTTGTAAACAAGAGTATGAAGCTTCGGATGAAGAATTGAAAATACTGGGTATTCAGGATTCTAAAGAACCTGTTAAGTTGTTTAAGTCTTGCGGCTGCCCTGTTTGTAATGGAACGGGATGCTCCGGCCGAGTCGGGCTATATGAAGCACTATGGATTGGCCCTAAAGAGAGTAACTTGATTGTTTCTGGAGCTGAAGAAGGTGCGTTAAGAGAGTCCGGTAATTTTTATAGTTTATGGGATTGTGCGAAACAAAGAGTTTTAGACGGGGTGGCCTCGCTTGATAGTGTGAAGCACTATTACACAGAATATGAACCGCCTGAGACAGGGAGCGTGGATGCCTAGTTACCGGTATATTGCCTTAGATAAAAAAGGCGGTGAAGTTTCGGGAGTGCTTGAGGCGCCCTCCATGGATGAGGCCTTAAATGAATTAAAGTTAAGTGGACTGTTTATTGTTGAACTCAAAGATGATGTTGACAACAAGCAGCGGCTTATTAGTTATTTAGGTTATCTAAATCCACGAAGATATAAAAAAGTTAAAACAGCTGATTTATTACTTTTTTTTCGCCAAATGTCTCTAATGTTACGCTCTGGTCATACGGTTGTAAGGTCTCTTGAATCGGTGGCAAAAATGATTAAACGTCATAGGCTGAAAGTTGCAGTAGAAAGAATGGCCACAAATATTCAAGGTGGGATGAATTTTTCTACGGCTATGGCTGTCGAAAAACATATTTTTCCAGATATTGCCGTGAGTTTAATTGAGAGTGGAGAGGCAACAGGGGAGATTGATAAGGTACTTGATCGGCTGTCGCAAGATCTAGAAAAGACCATGGAGATCAAACGAAAGTTGGTTTCGAGTTTAACCTATCCTATTATCGTTATTATTGCCTCAGTGGCAGTTATTCTTTTTTTGGTTTTGGGTGTTGTGCCAAAGTTTGCGACTTTTTTGGAAGGAAAAGGTGCCGAGCTTCCGGCTTCAACACAAGCCTTGATGGACATGTCCGAATGGATGCAGTTACATGGTTTTACTGTGTTGGTTATCACTTTAACAGTTATCTTCCTTACTCTTGCAGCTTATACACAGCCGAAGGGAAAGTTTTGGATTGACAGGATTATTTTGAGAGTTCCTGCTATTGGAGGGTCTATAATTGCTGCAAGTATGGCTAAAACTGGCTGGACCCTCTCCATGGTCCTTTCTAGTGGGGTTACTGTCCTTGATTCCATAAAAATAGCTTCTGCCATTAATGGCAATAGTTTAATCAAAAGAAGCTTTGATTTGGCTGCTGAGGGAGTTGTTCAAGGAAATAAGTTTGCTGATTCCCTGCAACAAGAAGCTATACCTGACATGGTTTTGTTTCTTGTAGCCTCAGGCGAGGAAAGTGGAGAATTAGGCACGGTCTTCCTTGAGATCGGAGATTTTTATCATAAAGAGCTAGATGCAAATATTAATGCCATGACGGCAATGATTGAACCTGCATTAACGTTGATGGTTGGTGGAATGGTTGGGTTTGTTTATGTATCTTTTTTCCAAGCCGTTTTTGCGGTTTCAACTGGAGGGATGTAGTTTGAACCAATATAGAACGCAGTGTTGTAGCTTGCTAATACCAATAGGTTTAATTTTATCGGCGTTTTCTCCGAATGTTTATTCAGTTGATGGTTCTATAGCTCAGAAGCAGCAGAAAAATGCTTTAGATATGATTGACAGAGTTTCAGGTTCTGAAAAAGGCAATCAACTAAAGAAGGATCTAAATAAGGTTTTTGATCACTATGACAAGATAAATGAGCAAGGAAAGGGTGTAATTGTTACTTCAAAGAATAGTCAGTTGAAGGGGACAGGTGTCCTAGAAGCTGCTGGTACAGCAAGTGTTGAAAACAATTCTTTCCAGCCCCAAAATCTTGCTATTCAAAGTCAGACAGGGATTAACTTTGAAGCGGAATCGACGCTAGGATTGAATCGGGATCCTTTTTCGGTCCCACCAGGATTGATGAGGCAGGTTGTTTCAAAACAATCAAAACAATCAAAACAATCAAAACAGGGACTCACTGCGAGTAAACCACTAAAACCTCAGTACAGTTTTACTAGGCTAAAAACGGGTGTTAAGGTACCTAAATTAACTTTAAAAGGACTAATACTTAAGTCAGAAGAAGAGAAAGCTGCTGTATTACAGGTTGGGCGTTTTGGGACTTATATTGTTCGTGAAGGAGATACGATTAGTATTCCCGACGGCCCTAAAAATAACGTAATTAAAGTAACTAAAATAGACCGATTAAGTTTGTTAATTGAAGTCGGTAAGTTGGGCGAAGTAATTATCGTTCGTTGATGAGAAGCTATTGAGGTCTTAGATGAAAATTTTAAAAAAAATCCTACTGACTCTTGTTTGCTATCTAGCCCTGATACAGGGGGGGTACGCACAAAAAGATGAATTTATTGGGGATGTAGAATTTAAGAAAGTTACTATGCAAGATGCCGTGCGAATCTTGTCTGAACTATCGGGAAGAAATGTCATAGTAACACAGGATGCGGCAAACAAATCTGTCTCTATGTTTATACGAAATGCAACTCTGGTAGAAGCAATTGATAGTATGTGTCGTATTACAGGTCTTTGGTATCGGAAAGATTCTGATACAAATGTTTACATTGTTATGACGGCAGCCCAGTTTAAAGAAGATGTTTTGGTATATAGAAATGAGGTTAACCGAATTTTTACGTTGCAACATCAAAATGTGGTTAGCGCGGCGAATGCAATTCAAACTTTATATGGTTCTCGAGTTGATTTAGAGGCTCCTGTTAATGATCGAGGTTATAAATTTGATGGTGACTTAGCTAAGTTAACTGAGAATGCAAATAGAAGAACAACAAGAAATCGTAGAAATACGAATAATAAAAAGGGTGTTAACAATAGGCCTGTTTCTGAAAAAGATAAGTCATTACAAAAATTGACAGGAGAACTCTCTTCGAATACATTAAGTCAAATTGGGGACAGTACAATTGTAGATGAAACTGAGATAGCAGGTTATACGCAAGCGGCTCCGATTAGAGTTACTTATAATCGTTTGCACAATTTACTGTTGGTTCGAAGTAGTGATGAAAAAGCTATAAACGATATAGAAAATTTGATTAAGCAAATTGATAAACCGGCAAAACAAGTGCTTTTACAAATGAAAATTATGCGGGTTTCGTTGGGAGAGGATGAGGCTTCTGTGTTTGACTTTCAATATACCAATGACTCGGTTTCAGGGCCTAATTCTGGTTTAATTACTAACCCTTTGCAGGGTGCTGGGGTGAGTGGTAAGACATTTGGTTTGGGTATGGATAGAGAAGGGTTGCAGACAGGAAGTTTACTCTTTCAGCTAGCCACAGATAATTGGTTGGCAAAGTTGGCTTTTCTTGAGTCAGAAAGTAGAACGAAGACGATCTCTACTCCGATTGTCATGGCATCTAATAATAAAGAAGCTGAAATCTTTATCGGTGAAGAAAGACCGTTTGTTGAGAATATTTCTTCTAATGGCGGGACAATTACAGCAGATGGAATTATTACGCCAAGAGTTTTAACTACAGAAATTACAAAACAAGATGTAGGTACAAAGCTTAGAATTTGGCCAAGAATTAATTCAGACTCTACAGTGACTTTAGATATTGAACAGGATATTTCAAGATTGAATGAGGATGCCGCTACAATTCCTGTTGCGACGGGGGGAGCAGCCCTTGAAGAATATGATATTGATACAGTTACAACAACTAATTTAAAACTAACAGCGATTGCTAGACATGGTCAGACTATTGCTGTTGGTGGTTTAGTGGAAGAGGCTGACTCAGATACCAGTCGAAGAGTTCCTGGAACGAGTGATATCCCAATTTTGGGTGATTTATTTTCCTCTGATACTAAAGAAAAAACGAAGTCAGAGCTCGTTATTTTGATCAAACCGTTTATCTATGACTCGGCAGACAGTTCAAGAGTCAAGGCAGAAGAACTAAAAAGTCTTGTTAATATGAATGAGAGTAAAAACATTATTGAGAAAGAGATTGGTAATTCATATGTTAACAACCGTTCAGATTTGAAGGTTGATAGAGATATTCAAGATATTGCCCAAGATTTAAGGAATGTAATGCTTGACCCTAACTCATTTAAGGCAGAAACCGCGGTCGATTGGCAATATAAGAACTTTATCATTACAAGCGCAGGTTCAACCCTTTTGAACGGCTACTATTATACAAAAGTAGTGGTTAATAATGATCGTAGGATTCCTGTGGAAGTTGATGAGGCTTCTCTTGGAGATTACTGGGAAGGGATAGCTTGGTTACCTAAACCGGGGGAAAATATGTCAAAAATGGATGGTTTAGATAGGAGAACCGCGATTTTAATCACAAAAACGCCAATTGAAAATATTGTGAAACAGCAAGGTTTAAATATGCGTTATGTATTATCTGGAGCGAATAGGTGAAGATGATAAAACGTTTAACCCTTTTGTCTGTAATGACTGTATTTCTCACATCATGTGGTTTGGGAAAAAATGGAATGTCTAAGTTTCACAGTGCTGAAGAGAGGGCTACGGTTATTGCGCAATCTCAAATTCCACAATCAGGGAATGTAGTTTTGTTTTTGAAAGATAAAACGACCTCGGGCCAATATAAAAGAATGGATTTTCAATATTAAGCAATAGCTTGAGTTTGGACGTGCTAGCGGAGAGTATAGATGTCTGATTTATTTTGGGTGAACCTTTTTCACCAATATGCTGTAGGGCTGAGTGTTGGTGCCTCAACGTTCGCCATGGTATTTTATTATTATGTTGTTTCTCAGGGAGAAACCCATCCCGAACAACGCAAGATGATGCATATTGTCTACTTTATTCTGAGAATAGGTATGATGCTGATCGTGCTGTCTGAATTTGTTATTTTTCAGTACAACTATCAAGTTAATAATTATCTTTATTGGACGGCCAACCCTGAAGTATTAATGCGTTTAACTATATTTAGTGTGATTGTGATTAATGCAGTTTTAATGCATAAGAGATTAATATCTATGTGGATTGGCCCTGCTTTGGCAGGCGGTTCGTGGTATGCCTTTTTCTTTATGAGTGTTTTTGTAGATATTCGTTGGGTTGAGTTTGGTTATGATTATCCAACTTTACTGTTAGGTTATTTAAGTTGGTTAGTGATCGTAGCTACCTTTTTATTTTTCTTGAGGTTATACCTGACCCGCAATCATGAAGTGAAAACAGCTTGATTGTGATACTTAACCAAGCTCAAGATAAGTTAGTCTAGATGTAGTAAAATATTAGTCTAAACTAATTTAAAGGTTTCTAATTATGATTACTGAAACATTAGCCGATTCGAAAACCATTGATGAAAAGGCGACAGATAAAAAACCAAGTAAGATTCTTATTGGTGGTTTGCTCGTTCTAACTATAGCTATTGTTGTTTTCTTATATCAAGCATATCAAACCTATCTTTACCCTTTTGTGGGGGCATATGGCGATGGGTCTATGGAATACCTTTCTCAAGAAAACCCAAAAAGCCTGAGTGGTGGAGATTTAACGCATTTTCACTCTGGTGGTATGGCATATGAACAAGAAGCACCAAACCTTCCTTGGGGGATTTCAGCTGCTTTTGACCGTGGAGATGGTGTTTTCGAAAGGCCCTTCAAAGCATCGAGAATGGGCTTAGATTCTTGGAATGCTGACGGGCTTGGCCCGCACTTCAACCACAACTCTTGTGAAGCTTGTCACCAGGCCGATGGACGGGCAAAACCGCCTTCAGGGCCGAATGAGAAGATGGAGGGTATTTTTTTAAGAATATCTATTCCGGGGGAAGGTATTCATGGCCAGCCAATGGCGACACATCCTGGTTTCGGTTATCAAATAGCGGATAGAGGCGTTAATGGGGTTCCCGCTGAAGCTGACACTCGTCTCTCTTGGTTGGAGATGCCTGGTAAATTCCCTGATGGAACAGAGTTCTCTTTGAGAAAACCTGAATATCATATTTTTGACCCTGCAAATGTCAAAGTTCATCCTCAATCTGTGATTGAGGCTCGTATTGCTAACCCAGTCTTTGGTTTAGGTCTGTTAGAAGCCATTCCTGAATCAACCATTTTGGAGTGGGCTGATGAAGCTGATGGAAATGGAGATGGCATTTCAGGAAAGCCTAACTATGCATGGAATCCGGAAAAAGGCCAAGAGGAGCTGGGACGATTCGGTTGGAAAGCTAATAATTCCTCGATCCGCATGCAGTCAGCAGATGCTGCATTCAATGATATCGGAATTACCAATCCTATGTTTCGTGAGTTAACTAGCGATCAGTATCCGGACTTTAAAACTTACCAAAACTGTCGTCCTGAACAAACTGAGTGTTTAGAGGCTTACGATAGTGGTGAGTTAGAAATGACTGAAGCGCAATTACAAGATATGGTGGCATATTTACAATTTTTGGCTGTTCCATACAGAAGATCAATAGAAGATCCTGTGGCTTTAAAAGGTGAACAGTTATTTGCCGATTCTGGCTGTGTAGCTTGTCATAAAACAAATGTGATGACAGGAGGTCATCAACAGGTAAGGCTGAATGGGCAGCTTATTCACCCTTATACAGACTTGCTCTTGCATGATATGGGACCTGGTTTATCTGGACGCCCCGACTTTAGAGCAGAGAAGCAAGAGTGGCGCACTGCTCCACTTTGGGGAATTGGCTTAACTGAAACGGTTAATGGCCATACTAATTTTTTGCATGATGGACGAGCACGAAACCTACAAGAAGCTATTTTGTGGCATGGTGGCGAAGCTGAAAAGGCAAAACAAAATTATATGAATCTTGAAAAAGAGAATAGAGAGGCTATTTTAGCTTTCTTAAATACTCTGTAAGAGATACAGTAAATTCAGGGCGTAAAGAGAGCTTCTCTTTACGCCTTTTTAACATTTAACAAAGGATATCCGGTGACAACCCAATCTCAACCCGTTAATCAGTTATTAGAGCAACTTAACCAAGTTATCTTGGGCAAACCAGATGAGCTTAAGATGATCGTTGCTTGTCTATTAGCGGACGGCCACGTTTTATTAGACGATTTACCTGGTACAGGAAAGACTCTTTTAGCTCAAGCCTTGGCGAAAGTGACTGGACTAGAGATGAAGCGTGTACAGGGGACAAATGATTTGTTGCCAAGTGATTTAATCGGAACGCAGATTTTTTCTAAAAGCGATGAAAGTTTTCGCTTTATAAAAGGACCGGTTTTCACGTCTTTGTTATTGATGGACGAAGTCAACCGTATGCCGCCTAAGTCGCAAAGTGCTTTATTGGAAGCGATGGAAGAGAGAAGAGTGACGATTAATGGTGAGCACATTGAGCTGGACAATCCTTTTTGGGTGGTGGCAACACAAAACCCGCATGGTCAAATCGGAACCTTTCCTCTACCTGAAGCCCAGTTAGATCGTTTCTTAATGAGTTTGTCGATGGGGTACCCTGATCGAGCATCTGAAGCTGCGATTCTGCTTGGGCAAAACAAGCGTGAACTTTTGGAAGAGATGCAAGCTTGTATTACAACAGAGACCTTAATTAATTTACGTAAACAGGTTTTGCAGATCAATGTCTCTGAAAGTTTGGTCGATTATGTCTTAAACCTACTCGAACATACTCGTCAATCAGGGTGGTTTGAAATAGGCCTTTCAACACGTGCTGCTCAGAGTATGCTGCGTGCCGCTCAGGCGTGTGCTTTGATTCGTGGAGATGATAAAGTACTGCCAGCCGATATCCAAAACGTCTTTATTCCTGTAGCGGCTCATCGCCTACCTGGTTCGCGAGAATCGATTGTGAAAAAACTAGAAGAAACCTTGGAACATGTAAGGTTGGCTTAATGCAAATCACTTCGGTAAAAGTTGGGCGGCTTCGTTTTAAGCCATCTGCATTGGGCTGGTTATTTTTCATGATGATCCTCTTAGGGTGGGTCATGTCTGTTAACTACAACAATAACCTTTTGTATATGGTTGTCTTCACGCTAATCTCCCTGATGTTTGTCACATTGATTTTGGGTTGGTTAAACATGAGAGCCATCCGCTTAATTGGTATTAATACCTCAGCATCGTTTGTCGGTGAAAAATTAAAAACTCAGTTTAATGTGTCAAATGGAGGGTTTACTCGTTCCGAAGCGATTTTTGCCAATAGAGTTGCTGCATTGGGTAAGCACCAAGGGCAGTTTGGAGCAAGGGCGAATATTATTTCTAATGGCATAGAGGTACTTGACCTAGACGTTGACGCTACAAAGCGAGGTCGTGTTGACTTATTACCTCTGAGTATTGCCAGTGTCTACCCTATTGGCTTATTTGTGTTTTCTAAACCTATCCTGTCAGAAGTCAATGAGTGGGTATATCCTGAGCCTAAAGGGGATTATCGTTTAGAGGACTATTTAGACAAACATACCAACCAAAGCGGTATTGAAGCGGATGAGATGCAGACCCTCAGACCTTATCAACCCTCTGATAGTCCAAGTCATATCAACTGGAAAGTTTATGCTCGCTCAGATGAGCTGATGACAAGTGATTATGATGGTGGGGTCAGTATTCCCTCCGTTATGTTTGATGATGAAGCAATTAAAGAATTGGATTTGGAGCAGAGACTTTCTCAATTGAGTAAGTGGCTGATTGAAGCCGAAAAAATGGGCGGAGAGTATGGTCTTAAACTGGGGGGCGATATTATCCCCGCTGGAAAAGGCGCTGAGCATCACCATAAATGCTTGATTGCTTTGGCCCAGTTTAAATCGACTAACGAGGCAGAGCTTAACCAACAACCATCTGAACAGGCCTCTATTATTCAAAGATTAAAAGCTAAACTCAATACGCCAATAGGGGCGGGCTCATGAAGGCAGTGAAAAGTCTCTTTTTAGAAGAAGAATTCAAAGGTGGACTACGCTGGTTGGTCTTAGCTCTTTTTGCAACTAGCGTGCTTGCGGTGTCCCCGCTTATTACAGATTGGTTGTGGGCAATTTTAGCGGCTATTTCCCTATGGTTTTTGGCTGAAAAAAAGTGGCTGAGATTAGGTCGCTATAACTCACTAGTGATGGCAGTATCAGTATTAGGGTATGTGACCTTAGTGTTATTGCTTGAAGAAAACTGGCTGTCTGCTCAGAGTATCACAGGCTTTCTGGCCATGGTTGTCTTATTAAAGTTGATAGAGATTCGAACCAAGAAAGAAGTTTTATGGGTGGTTGCGGCACTCTTGGTTTTAATCGGGATCGGAACCCTCTATTGGAATTCCGTCGTAGGATTGGCATTTTTGATGGTGATTCTTTTTGGAATCGTCTTTAGTATGGTACTTTTGTCTCAAGTCGGTAAGCTTGACTGGAAACAGGACCTCATCACTTCCAGTAAGTTGTTTGGTCTCGCCCTTCCTGTTGCACTTGTTTTATTCTTTTTTATGCCGAGGTTTTCTGGGCCTATCTGGGATCTTGGCCTGGCTTTTGGTGTGCCAATTACCTTAACTCAATCTGCTCCGCCTAAACCATTAATGGAAGGTAATCGACTGCGAAGTGACCAATACAGCTCGTTTATCAGCCAGTCCAATACCGTTCTGGTCGCAGAGTTTTCTGGAAAAGTGCCCTTCAAAAGCGATATGTATTGGCGCGGTCCTGTCTTTACGAAGTTTGATGGTCTAGAGTGGTTTGTTGATGAGCAGGATCTGACTCGTAGAGGCTTGATGAGAGGTAAAATCAAAACAAAGAAAGCTTGGGAGAAAGTGGTTGATTATCAGGGAGATCCGCAAAACTATAATGTTCGAGTGATGCCTCATGGACAGCGCTGGTTGTATGCGCTTGAAACCTCGGCAACAGGGGCCCCAGAAACCTTTTTGAGTAGGGATTTTCAGGTATTGAGTATTCGCAATATTCATCAAGAATTTAGTTATGACGCAACTTGGCTACAAAAGTATAGGATTAAACCTGATTATCCAGATGAGTTCTTTCAAGAGAATTTGCGCTTTCCTGAAAACTCTCACCCAGGATTACTCAAGTTTGGCCAAGAATTAGCCGAAAAATACCCTGATCATGAGGAGCGAATTTTATCTCTCTACGCGATGTTTAAGTCATCATTTAGAAAGTCAGAACGTACTGAAGAGGTGAAGCCTGACTATTTAGATGATGTTTGGTTAAAGCATAAGAGCGGGAGTATGCTGGATATTGCCTCGGCGACAACACTTGTCCTCAGGGCTTCTGGTATTCCTGCCAGAATGGTCGCCGGTTTTAGGGGGGGGAACCTTGTGGCCTTAACAGACTTTGTGATGGTGAAGCAATCTCATGCTCATATTTGGCTGGAGGCGTGGCTGGACGATAAGGGGTGGGTTAGAGTTGAGCCGCAAGACTTTATTGGTGTTCAGGATATTAATAATAAAAAATCCAGTGTGGTAAAAGCAGATGCCATGAACCAGAAAAAACCTCAGGAAAATAATGAGATAGGTGAGAAAAACACAAGCCCGAATAAGCAGTCTCGAACTCAAGCAAAACAAGTGCAAAGCGTTGGTGATAATGCGATTGGTTCGAAACAAGCTTCGTCAGAAATTGAAGGAACAGAAGAAGAAAAATGGTGGCATGCCTTTGATAAATGGCTTGTGCAGTATGATGCGGATAAGCAGGAACAGCTGCTTGAGAAAGTGGGCTCTAGTTCTGGTGGTTCGGGGTTAAAACTGACCATTATTGCATTTGGTTCTTTGTTGTTGTTATTGCCGCTGTATTTCCTGGTCTTGGCATACCTGTCTCGACCTAGGGCTGACAAAGTGAGTCGACTGTATCTGAATTTGCAGAATCGGTTGAGTGAAGTGGTACATATCATTGATAATGAGTGTCCCTCTAACTATGTCCAGAGATTGAGAGTAGAAAATGCGCAATTGGCGGATACTGTCGATCCTTTGGTCCAACAATATTTAGAGTTTAAATACGGTGCACAGACCGTAGATGAAAAAACATTGAGTAAGCACTTTGAGAGAGTGTTAGGTTTATTAAGTTAGGTTTTATTATGAATTCGATAAAAGTATGGTTATTGGCTTGGATAGCGGCATTTGTTTTTGTTCCGGTTCAGGCGGCAGATTTTGGCTCTGTAGAAGAGGTCAACCAAATTATTCAAACTGAATCCGAAGCTTTATTGAAAGAGTATGATCCTAACAACGGTATGAAAACTGGCGCGCGATTCTCTCGCTTGTATTTTGATGTATTTGAAGCCTCTGGTATGGAATTAGATATTGGCTTAATTGATCAGAACTTAGTATTAGAAATTGAGTCCGATTTTGGCGACATGATTGGCTTGAGTATGAAAGGTAAGCCAAAGGAGGATTTAGAAAAGGCTTATTCGGACCTAAAGCAAAACCTAGATGTTGCGGTAGAGTTACATACGAATCGAAGCGTGACGTGGATGAGCCAGTTTGTCTCTTCTTTGATTATCTTATTGCGTGAGGGAGTTGAGGCTCTATTGGTGATTACCGCCTTAGTTTTATACCTAAAACGCTCAGGAAATGGTGACCGTGTCGCGACGATTTGGTATGGGGCTGGAGCGGCAGTGGTCTTAAGTATTTTGTTGGCTTGGGCTCTGGCAGAGTTGATCTCACTTTCAGGAGCTTATCGTGAGAACTTTGAAGGTATTGTCATGCTGGTCGCAGCAGTGATGATGCTCTATGTTTCCGGCTGGTTGTATCAAAAAAGAGATCTGGATTGGAAACAGGAGCTGTATTCAAAAATGGATGCTTCGGTGACCACGGGCAGTATTATTACCATGGCAATGGTCAGTTTCTTAGCGGTATTTCGTGAAGGGGTTGAGACCATTTTCTTCTATCAAGCCCTCTTAGCAGATGCGCAACACAGCTTCGAACCCATTTTGGCGGGTATGGTTGTCGCCACGGTTTTATTGGTGATTATTTACCTTGTGATGAAGAAATTTAGTTTCCGTTTACCAATTAAGCAGTTCTTTATGTTTACGGCTGTCTTCCTGTTGGCAATGAGTTTTGTCTTCATTGGTAAAGGTATCCTCGAACTCCAGATCGGTGGTCTGTTAAGCAAAACGGTTATGGAGCTTGATTTCAGTATTCCATGGCTGGGTGTCTTCTCTAACCAAGAAACGATTTTGGCGCAGGTAGCATTTGCTCTGATTGTATTAGGCTTCTTTGTTTGGTCTAAAAGAAGCACGGCTGAAGTGAAGAACTGATTGAATTTTTTAAGATTTTGCACAAGGTCATCTTGTTTTATCTGAATTGACAGTGGGCCTAAAAAGCTTATAAAATATAAGTACGTCGAGAAGTTATGATTTGCATATTTGCACGATCTAACGCTAAAAGCTAACTGGAAACAGTTAATTGGAGCTACAAAATGAACGTCAATTTCGCCTCAGCCAATATGGCGCAGCAGTATGCTAACAATTTGCAAAGCACCTCTCCGCAGGTGAGAGTGCCTGAGCAGGTTCAGCAGGAAGTTCAGAATGTTGTACCTGAAGAGCCTTCAAGACAGGCGAGGCCTGTTCAAGAGGTCAACGATACGCCAGTCGGCAGGAATGTTGATGTTTATGTCTAAGGGCTAAAAACATTAGCGAATAAATGAAATGATAAAAACAGGCTAAGGCCTGTTTTTTTTTGCTTTAAAGAAAGTAAGATATCTAATAGAGGTTTGTAAAAGCTTTTTTTATTAGTCACGTTAGTCATGAGGGATATCCCATGTTTGAACTTGCCAAGCAACGTCTAGAACCGATTTTTAAACACATCGAAGTCGATGATGAAGTCATTGAGAGGTTATCTGTTGCTAAGCGTTCGATTATCGCCAGTATTCCAGTTCGAATGGACAATGGTGAATTGAGAATTTTTACCGGATACCGTGTCCAGTACGATGATACTCGGGGTCCGACCAAAGGCGGGATTCGTTTTCACCCTCGTGTTAACCTTGATGAGGTGACTTCTCTGAGCTTTTGGATGACGGTTAAGTGTGCGGTAGCGGGGTTACCATTTGGGGGAGCCAAGGGAGGGGTGATGGTCAATCCTAAAGAACTCTCCAACCTGGAACTCGAACGCCTATCTCGTGGTTATATTCGCGCCTTTGCAGACGTGATTGGTGATTATCGAGATGTACCAGCTCCCGATGTCTACACCAACAGCACAATTATGGGCTGGATGGCCGATGAATACAGTATTATTTCGCGCCGTCAGGTGCCAGGGGTGATTACGGGTAAACCTGTGCACCTAGGCGGCTCGGAAGGGCGCGATGCGGCAACAGGACAAGGTGCGCTATTCGCACTCAATGAATATGTCCGACGGACAGGAGGAGAAGCCTCTGAAATGACCATTGCTGTGCAAGGCTTTGGTAATGCAGGGTATAACTTTGCGAGATTGGCCCAACGTGAAGGTTATAGAATCATGGCCCTGTCAGATTCCAAAGGAGGGATTTACAGTACAACGAATCTTAATGTAGAAGACGTTCACCGTTTTAAACAAGAGCAAAGTCAGCTGGCTTCGGTGTATTGTGATGGTTCCGTTTGTAACCTATTAGAATTTGATGTCATAGAGAATGAGGAGCTTTTAACTTTAGATGTCGATATCCTTGTCTTAGCGGCAATGGAAAATCAGGTGACGCAGTTAAACGCTCGCGATATTAAAGCCAAAGTCATTTTGGAAATCGCAAACGGTCCGGTTACCCCTCAAGCCGATGAAGTCCTTGAGGGAATGGATGTCAAGGTTATCCCTGATGTCTTGGCCAACTCTGGCGGGGTAATTGTCAGTTATTTTGAGTGGGTTCAAAACCGTTCAGGTCTATACTGGAATGAAGAAAAGGTTCACAAAAAACTACAATCGACGATGAGCAATGAGGCTAATACGGTGTTCGATTTGGCCTTAAAACACCAGTGCTCACTGCGAACAGCGGCCTATATTCACGGGGTTGAGCGCCTAGCAGGAGCGATTTACCAGCGAGGCAATAAACATTATTTCAGCAAATAGACGGTTACAGAGGGACTAAGCCATTTAGCTGTTGCTTTAGTTTTGGCAGTTGAGTCCAAACCCACAGTTTAAGCAGTATCGCGGGTAAGGCATAAAGAGTAAGCAGCGTTGCCTGAGTATCCAGGTTGAGGTATCCCGCCCAGTCCAATATGGGCAAACCAAAGCCAACCGCCAAGGCTAAACTTAATTTAGTCACCATACCCCATAATCCAAACAGCAGACCACTGATGTTGATACCGCTGTGCTCCGTTTCAATTTTTCGACTTAAATCTGTTTGAATTGCTGCCGGTAAAGCAATATCAATCGCTAGACTTAACCCGGTCAATAGGCAAATTATTAGGTATAAATTAAAATCTTTAGCTTCAAGCAAAAAGACACCGATAAAAGAGATAATCGAAAGTAAAATTGAGAAGCGCCACACCCTGATACGCCCATATTTTTTTGCCAGCATGAGCCAG
>CAZJPO010000012.1:0-23078 GCA_964547865.1 uncultured Thiosulfatimonas sp. | reverse complement strand
GTTGAAGCAAATCATCATACCGATAGCAATAATGGTTGGTTCTTTATGCGCCATGAAATTTTGGCGAGCTCCTTGAGTTGTAGTTTAGAAGAGTTTGAAGCTGGTTTTGAAAAAATTGCCAGTCAGTTTCATATGGAATGGTATCTCTCTGACTCTGATAAACCAAAGAAAATTGCTTTGTTTGCTTCAAAGGAATCACACTGTTTAGCGGATTTACTGCACCGTTGGCATGAAAACGAGTTGCCGGGAGAGGTAGTGTGTGTGATTGCTAACCACGATGATTTACGCTCAATGGCTGAGTGGTACAAAGTACCATTTCATCATATTCCAGTGACGCCTGATAACAAGCCACAGGCTTTTACCGATACTGAAAGTTTAGTTGAACAGTACGACGCTGATGTGATTGTTCTGGCCAGGTATATGCAGATTTTACCGCCCCAAATGTGTCGTGATTATGCTGGTCAAGTTATCAATATCCATCACAGCTTTTTGCCTTCTTTTGTCGGTGCTAAACCCTATCACCAAGCGAGTGAGAGAGGGGTTAAATTAATTGGCGCGACTTGTCATTATGTGACTGAAGTTTTAGATGCTGGACCGATTATCGAGCAAGATGTGATTCGTATTCGACACTCCCACACGATTGATGATATGAAGCGCTTGGGACGGGATGTTGAAAAAACCGTGCTTTCTAGGGGGTTAAGATATCACCTAGAAGACCGCGTTTTGATTCATGGCAATAAAACGGTTGTTTTTGACGCCTAGTCTTTTTAGTTGGTTAGCCATACAAACCGTTTGTCACAAATCGTCCTGTTTTTAGGACGATTTATCCAGATAGGATCGAGTTGTTTTTGTGGCAACACTTTGTTGGCTATGCCTAGACTTACACCATTCATCAATCATTGCTTTTAACGCTTTTTCAACCCCTTTTCGACCTGCTAAATGGTACTGATGTGCAACATTCAGCCAATCATTTCGCTTTAAAATTTTGTCGCACCAGATAGATTGCTCTATCGGTGAGGCTTTTTGAATTTGGGTGGTATTTTGTAAACTCCACTCCCACAATCGACCGCTGATGGATTCGTATGGCCGTACTCCTGAGGCGTAATTGGTCATCGCCTTATCAAGGCCATAGTTTCGAGCCTTAAAACGGAAGGTTTGGATAACTAGCAGAACCTGGGTTGCTGATAAGTTGGGCAGGGCTTCGGTTAACAGGTGTGGAAACTGTTCTTGAAAGCGTGTTTGGATCAGTGATAGGGCCTGTCGAGACATGGCACTGACGGGTTTGGCGACAATTAAATTATGTGTGCCGCTGGCTTTGTCCCGCTTAACCCCAAAATGTAATGGCCAGTAGTTTTGTCCAAACCAGAAAGGAAGAAGCTCATCACTTGCGCCAAAGCTGCTGCTGATATAGTCAAACCGCTTTTGTTGAGCGTACCCCTCAATTTGTTGAATTAAGCCTTTTCCAACCCCGTTCCTCTGGAGCTGTGGGTGTACGGCAATGCGCATTATCCTGAGAGTTGACAGCATTAAAAAGTCAGTTTTAGCGTAGTGTTTGGTTAAAAGTTGTGGCACTAAATGACCGTGGGCCCGCCCTTTACTTGGGTTTATTTTTCCCTCTTCAATAAAGAGCACAGCTCCTGCAAATAGTGGTGCCTGAGCGGGGCTTTCTGGAACCGCATCATACATGTACTCCGCAGTCATAATATGAATGTTAGGGGCATTCAAAATTTGCTGCAGATCGTTTGGGCTAGTTTGGTAATGTGCCTGAACCAGCAGGCCAAACAAGACCTGCATTTTTTCTCGATCCTCAAGCAGGGCGTTAACATCGACTTTTTGATAGCGCAGGTTCTCGGCTTGAAGTGGTTTCAGGTCTTCAGGAATGTCGATGGTTTTGGCATTTAACAATAAAGTGTTAAAGATCGTTTCTTCAAGAGGGTCGTTGTCAGCCCATCTTATGGGCGTCTTAAGATGGAGTGACTTCCACTCAGGAGTCAGTTTATTAAGAGAAGCCTTAAAGCGCAGTTCAAACCCTCGCCCTGAGCCTTCGTAGCCATGCAGGGTGGTCGAGAATACCATGCGATGATGTCTTTTTAAGAGTTCAATCAGAAGTGGAGTGGGTAAATGAGCGGCTTCATCCACCATGAGCAAATCAGCGGTTGAGGGGTGACTAATCAGGTAGTCGGGCGCCATGTATTGTAGGGTCTTTAGTTGATTTTGAAAATTGAACTCGATCAAAGAGGGTTTTTGCGTCACTATTTTCACTTCGCCACTATCTGTTAAGGGGGCCAGTTTAAGCAAAGCCTGTTCAAAGCACTTTTGCACTTGGTCCAAACGACTGGCGGTGACAGTGATGGCCTGCTTGCCTTCAAGTAAACACTCGATGGCCGCTAAACCCAGCGCCGAGCTTTTCCCACGACCGCGGTCAGCGGTCATCACCAGTGGGCGTTTTCGGTGACCGAAAGCAACAGACTTAATTTTTTCTATCGCCGAGACCTGATCAGGGCTTGGAAGGTTAATGGTAGATTTGGATGCTGAATTCTGTGGTTGTAGGTCTGAAGCATCATGCACCTGTTGATTCTCATGTAGCCAGATAACCCGATTAGTTTTCCAACAACTTATAAGGTGCTGAGTAAATAGTTTCAGGGATTGGTTCAGTGTAAAAGGCGTGTTTAAGAATCGACTATCCTCTGGATTGGCAAGGTGAGGCCACTTCTCTTCTTCTGGGGTCATGACAACCAAAACGCCGCCAGCGCGAATCATTCCAGCGGTCATTCCGAGTGCATCAGCGCTAATACCTTCTTCGGCCGAGAAAACCGCTCCGTCAATCTCTTGTCCCAAATAGTAGCCTAGACGTTTTGACTCTATCGCTTGATAGCATTTTTCATTGAGTTCATCGGGGAGCTTAGCCTGGCTTTTTGAATCTGTTTGACTGGTGATCCAGAACAGAGAATCGAGGGCGTTAAATAAGCTTTGTAGCTGATTGAACCGCCACTCTTTAGAGCCACTTAAAATCAAGAGTTGACGATGTCTATTGGTTTTTAAATGCTGACGTAATGGGGCAAAGTTCTGGGTAGGCTTCGACATGAGGTATTCTTATATTTTGTTTGGTTAGAACCAGTCTTTTAAAGGGTAGGGCTTTCCAAGGTGATAACCTTGACCGTAGGTAATACCAATTTCGGTCAGCTCATCTACACAGGCTTGATCTTCAACATATTCAGCGATGGTTTCCTGATTGCGGAGCGCACTGATTTCTTGAATATATTTAATGACGGCTTTATCGGTTGGGTCGTTTTGCATGTCTTTGACAAAGCTTCCATCAATTTTGACAATGTCGAATGGCAAGCTTTTTAGATACTCAAATGAAGACATTCCGGTACCAAAATCATCTAAAGCGAGGCCAATCCCTTTTTGTTTGACTTCATGGATAAACTCATTTGCCTGATTAAAATTGCCAACAGCAGAGGTTTCTGTGATCTCCAGTTCAAGTTTGTGCCAAGGGAAGTCAAATTGATCAATGGCATTGCGAACTGTTTGCTGAAAATCAGGGTGGTTAAGCGATGACCCAGATAAGTTGACATGTGCAGAGTGTAACTTTTTGATGTGTTCAGGTTGCTGAGAGACAAGCGATAAATATTCGACTAGCACGAATTGGTCGATATCGCTCATTAACTGGTAGCGTTCAGCCGTTGGTAAAAAAGAGTTGGGAGGAATCAAGTTGTTCTGTTCGTCGAACATTCTAATCAGGATTTCATACCCAACTTTATTTGTCTTGTATTGTAGAGGAACAATCGCCTGAGCGAAGAGTTCAAAGCGGCAGTCTCCCTCTTTAATCAAAGCCTGTTTGATCTGAGCGGCAATTCGAGCATCTTGATCATGCAGGGAGATCTCTTGCTCTCCCACTTGATATAGATGGGCTTTGTTTCTGCCTGATGCCTTGGCGTGAATCAATGCATTATCAAGGTTCTTTAACAACTCAGTTAGGGTAAATTGATTAGGTTTGAAGTAGATGAGTCCAATACTTGCAGATATAGAGTAGGCTTGGCCTTCCCAGCTAAAACGAAAGTCACTCAAGTTTTCTAAGAGTGTCTTTGCTAGGGTCTGAGAGTCCTGTGAACTGGTGTTTTTTAGCAAGATGCTGAAGGTGTTGGCCTCCAATCGAGTCAAAATGGCATTCAGAGGCATTAAAGTACCACATTGGTGAGCCACCATTTTGAGTAGCTCGTCCCCGGCTGCCATTCCCGCAGAGTCATTAATCAACTTGAATTGTGTTAAATCCATACTGATAAGACTGTGTTGGGCGGTTGAATCCTGCTTGAGGAGAGTTTTGACTTGGCATTCGAGGTAGTATCGATTATATAACCCTGTGAGTTGGTCGTGCTCAGAGAGGTAGCGCTGTCTTTCGGTTGCCTTGTAAACCTGTTGAACCATCTTGTTGAAACCATGATAGATGGTTCTGATTTCATTTTTAAAGGGGGTGTGAATCTCTTGGGGTTTTTCTTCAGTAGGGTTGGCGTGTTGCATGGCATAAGCCACGGCTTCGATCGGTTTACTGTAACGTCGGCTGATGCGGGTTGCCAGAATGAGACCAATCAGTAATTCAATTGGTATGGCAATTCCCAGCCATAAAATTTGCTGGTTTAGTTGAGTCGTCAGTTGTCGGATATCAATAATATATAAGGCTCTACCAAACTCATTACCATCCACTTCAATCGGCAATTTAATATAGAGATGGGATTGATAAAATTGCGGTTCGTTGCTGACTTGGTTCAGAATGTTTTGGTTTAAACTACTAGGCTCACTGGTTTTAAAGATTGCTTCATTTTTCTGGTTGAAAAGTATGACGTATTTGACTGAGTCGAATTGGTTCAGTCGGAATGAGAGGTCGGCATAGCTATCAGTTTGATTGGATAATATCGCCTTCAACATATCTTGGCTTAGGGCGTTGGTTAGCGTGCTAGCCAGCTCTACGGCTACGGTTTGGCGCTGCTGTTTATCGAGCCAAAACGCAAGCCCCATGGTTGCCGATGCAATAACAAGCAGTAAGCTAGAGAGTAGAATCAATAGCTGAGTGCGTATACTAAATGTCTGCCACATATTCTGCCTTTCAAGGCTTGAGTTGTCAGAAAATTTCAGTTTAACTTTGGAAGTCTAAACCCTGATTCTTTAGAAATTTCAATGGAGTAATTCGAACTGTTAAACCATTAAAGTTAGTTATACTAGCCTAGAAAAAACTTGATGGCCACATTAAAAGTACGTATTAAACGGTGAGCTTTCAAAATCACTTAATTACCGGAGTTAAGTTTTTTGATGGGGAGTGAAAAATCATTCCCCCACTCGCGCCATGAAGCATCGTAGTTAGCAACGTCGTAGCCAAGCTCCCGCAAGGCAAGATAGTTTGTAGCAGAAACTAAGCCGATTGAACAGTAGATGATGACTTTGTTCTGTTTCGAAACATTTGAATACAGCGCTTTTAATTTTTGTCCTGGCAGGATTCGACTGACGCCTTGGTTTTGCTCTAAATTATGGCTGGCGGGAATGCTGATCGCCGTTGGGATGTGTCCAAAGCGTTTAGCGGAAGATATTTTGCCCTGATATGCGGAAAGGTCACGAGCATCGATAATGATTTGATTGGGGCTGTGACTGGCAATTTGCGTGGTAAACTTGGTCGCAATTCTTTGATGGTTAATTACGGGAACATAGTCACTTTGGATGATTTCGGGGGGGGGCAAAGTGGTTGGTCGTGCCTGGGCTTGCCAACCGCCAAAGCCTTGATCTAAGACTTTGACATTTTTAAAGCCGTAGACCTCCAGAGTCCAGAACACTCTGGCAGCAGTGGTCATTTCACCATCGTCGTAGACAATAATCGTATTGTCTGTTTTTAGGCCAAGCGATCGGGCGAGTTCTTGCATTCTACTGGGCACCATAATCCGGCCGTTCACCCCGCGTTGTTCATAGGTCTCAATCTCCGGAAAATTAACTGCTCCAGGAATATGACCAAACTGGTATGTTTCAGGTGAGCGGGCATCGACAATAGTAACGTTTTTATTTAGGAGCTGTTTATTGAGGGTTTCTGAATCAATTCGTAAAGTACTTTCAGCCATTGCGTGGCCGCTGATAAGCACAGAGAAGCTAATCGTGAGAAAAAAAGACCATAGAGGTTGCATGTAGAATTCCTTTACTTTTAGTTCACATGGGTAGGCTGAATAAGATAACGATTCTTGTCGTAAACTGAGACCGTGTTTCTACAAAAAATATTCAAAATTAACTGGGTTTAAAACGTAGACTTGCAGAGTTAATGCAGTAACGCAGTCCCGTGGGTTCGGGGCCATCGGGGAAAACGTGGCCCAGATGACTATGGCAGGATGCGCACAGTACCTCAGTACGAGTCATTCCGTGAGAATGATCGACTTTTTCGATTAACGATTCGGGGTTAATTGGGGCCCAAAAACTTGGCCAGCCAGATCCGGAGTCATACTTTTCTGATGACGAAAACAATGAGCTGTCACAGCAGGAGCACAGATAAACGCCAAGTGCTTTGTGGTCCCAGTATTGCCCAGTAAAGGCTCGTTCTGTCCCTCCACATCGACAAATTTCATACTGTTCAGGTGTTAATTTTTCCTTCCAGAAGGCGTCTGTAGGAGACTCTGATTTTCCGTTTTGGTCATCGTCTTGCATGAAGCTTACCCCTTTCCATTCAGTGGTGTCGTTATAATAACGACATCAAAAATGAATAAATCCGTTGAATATCACTCAGACTCAAATTATGACACTCAATAGAATCACTTTAGCACAACTTAGCTGGTCAAATGAAGGAGTCCCGATTTCGGAACAGTTTGATGACGTTTATTTTTCGACAGATGATGGCTTGGCTGAAGTTGAACATAATTTCATTGTCAGAAACCAGCTGGCACAAAGATTCTCTGCTTTAGAGCCCTCGCAAGATTTTAGAATCGCCGAAACTGGGTTTGGGTCAGGCTTGAATTTTTTACGGGCTGCTGAACTGTGGCTAAATGAGACTTCTGACGACTCTGCGTTGCACTTTATCTCTTTTGAAAAATACCCTATGTGTGTCGAAGATTTAAAGCGAGCTCATCAGACCCTACCTGCCGACCGCGATTTATTGATCCAGCTTTCATTGCAGCTACAGGAAAATTATCCGCTACTGATTTCAGGATGGCATGATCTCTATTTGGCTGAGGGGAAAGTTCGCCTGACTTTGTGGTTAGGGGATCTGTTAAAGGGGCTTCCGGAAATGGATGCCAGTTCAGGCTCCCAGATTGATGCTTGGTTTTTGGATGGTTTTGCGCCGATTAAAAACCCAGATATGTGGCAGCCGACTCTCTATCAACAGATGGCTCGTTTAACCAAACCGGAGGGTAGCTTTGCCACTTTTACCGCAGCGGGTGATGTGAGAAGAGGGTTGCAAAGAGCGGGTTTTGAAGTTGTTAAAGCACAGGGGTTTGGCCGAAAACGTGAAATGTGTTTTGGCCGAAAGCACCAGCAACGCCCACACAGTTTAAAGGCGCCGTGGTATAAACGCCCAGAATCACTGCTAAAAGGAAGGGCAGGCCATGCTGTTGTTGTTGGAGCGGGGTTGGCAGGAGCAGCGGTCGCGCATAAATTGGCGATCAATGGCTGGCAGGTCACGGTTTTGGAGTCTGAAGCGGACATTGCCACGCAGGCTTCTGGAAACTTGGCTGGCACGGTGCACCCTTTGTTGACTGCGGACTGGAATCTAAGAAGCCGGTGGTACCTGCAAGGGTTTGAAGCAACGCTCAGACAGGTTCTTCCATTGTTAAGCGCTGACACGGAAATGGGCGATCTCTCCGGTTTGATTGAATTGGAAATGACCGAGAAGGATCAACTGAGAAACCAGCAGGCTATAGAGCGTAACGCTTTACCAAAAGCGCTTGTTCAACCTTTAAGTGCAGAAAAAAACACTGAATTTTTGGGGGCCAGTGTCTCTCAGAGCGGAGTATTTTTCCCTCAAGGCGGCTGGTTGTATCCGCGCTCGGTGATTAAAGCTTGTTTGAATCATCCAAATATTCAACTGTGTTTGAACCGGCAGGTCTCTGATATTGTGCAAGCCATTCAAACGCAGGAAGGCCCGGCTCAAGAAGAGTCTTCTCAATGGAGCGTGAAGACATTAGAGAAAACCTTCCAAGTTGATGCTGTGGTGGTGGCAACCGGCAGTCTAAATAAAACGCTCAATCAACGTCTTGGTTTACCGATTAGACCCGTTAAAGGACAAGTGACCCACTTGATGTCCCAGCAGCAAAATAACCCTTTAAAAAAGGCGGTGACGCATTCGGGCTACTCTGTCAGCCATTCTTGTGGTGCGGTGACAGGGGCAACTTTTGAAGCGCCAGGTATGACAGAATCGCTCTCAGAACAGAGCCATCGAGAGAATATCGATAACACATTTCAGGCTTTGCCGGACTGGTTGCACGATGATATAAAGCCCTCAAGTGTGACGGGCAGAGTCGCTTTTAGACCCACAACGCCGGATCATTTGCCGATTGTGGGGCCGGTTGCGGATCCGAAATGGCTTGCAGAGGCTTACTTGTCAGAGTCTCATACGCATGCCGTTTATCGATATCCTGAACAGCGCTATCAACAAGGATTGTTTGTTTCAAATGGTCATGGCCCAAGGGGGTTGATGTCGGTGTTTTTGGCCGCGGAAATTATTTATGCAGACCTAGCTGGACAGGCTCCGGTTCAACCGCTTTCGTTGTACCATGCCTCGCACCCCGCTCGCTTTACGATTCGCAATTGGCGCAGTGGTAAGGTAAAGACAGGCTGATAATAAGCCATGAGCGGTCAATACAAATAGGACAAAATTTTAAATGAGGTGTTCAGTATCGTCTAAATACAGTAAGATGGGGCGATTACTTATAAGGCCGTTAAAAAACTATGAATAGCGTTCAATTTAATTCAAATTTGCAAACGATAAAAGCTGGCAAGCTTATGTTTAGCCGCCGTTTTTATCAGATTGCCTCACTATTGATGCTTTTGGTTTTGTTATTGCCTGTTCAGCCAGTCTATGCGGTATCTTCTGAAGCACCGCCGGTTTCAAATATTCCGAGTGTTACTTGGGATGAACTTAAACAAAAACAGCCTGAAGAAAAGGGCGTTTTTAACCGAGCATTAAGACAAGAGATTCGAGCTCAATTAGAACTTATTCAACTCTCTGATTTAGAGGGCAATATCCCAAAGCAGATACAAGATAAGTTTCAATCTCGCTTGGAAGTTCTAGATAAAGAACTACAAAAATATGTCCGCGTGGGGGCCTCTAAGAAACATTATTCACAGCTAAAGAGGCTCATGCCAGCCTTAAAAAACATTGAAGAACGCAAACTGATTACAGCACTCTATAAGCACTATAAAGTACGCTTGCCTAATTTGAGAAATAGCCGTTTCATGTCATTCTTGGATAAGAGAATTACGCGCTTGGCAAATGGCATGATATTTAATATGAAGCCCTTGGTCAGAGAACGCAAGTCAAATGAGGCCGAGCTATTAGCGGTTATGGAGCAGTATGGCGTGGCTTTTTCGGCAAGACCACCAGATTTTATCCTTGACTACAAACTGTCAAATCAAGGGGCTGATGCGCAGTCTGAATGGCGTTATGATGCAGAGATTTCTTTATTAAACCAGTATTACACCCCCGTTGTTTCAGTAACTGAATCAATGACTATTCAAGCTCAAGACTCAGACCAAGCGGAGAAAAAAGCGCTTGGGATGATGGCCGAAGCGTTGACGCTTCAGCTGAAAAAACTATTAGTAGAGCAAGCTCAAAAATCGTAAAGGAACTCAAATGAACTTGTTTGGAAAAATCAGTATTTTTCTATGGATTATCATTTTAATCGCCGCAGCAATTATGTTCGACTGGTTTGGCAGTCGGGAAATTGCCAGTAATGTTTTAGATTCAACGCAAACAGCCGTTGAGCGTCTTGAAGAGACTGGTGACCAGGTTCAAGATGCGATTGAAATCGTTCGTGACTCTTCTGAATCAACCTCAGAAGAGGTTAGGGAAGACGCGGAAGATATTAAGGATGAACTTGAAAGATAAGTTCGGCTTAAGCGGTAATTGAATACACCCTCTTTATAAATCCGTTTGGCCATTGAGCTAACGTTTAATGGCATGAAAGTGGTTAAGTCCGCCGTGTCGATTGGTTTTGTTTGGCAACTCTAAATAGTTAGGTTGTGCCGAATCCGCAGTAGAAAGGGCTTGAGTCAAATAGTCTTTCGCTAGTCCAACAGCCTCTGAGAACGATTTACCCGAAGCGACTTGTGTTGCAATCGCTGAAGACAGTGTGCAGCCAGTACCATGATTGTGTTGTGCTTTGATTCTTTGGCTTGAATATTCGTGAGTTCTGTCCCCTTCCATTAAATAGTCTACCGCCAACTTGCCTTGACTGTGCCCTCCCTTGATCAGAGTGCTTGGCCATTTATTTTCGGTCAGTTTAATTTTGACGGTCTCTCTTTCAGTGGCGAACTCATCAATATGTAGGCCTAAAAGAAGGTCAAGCTCTGGAAGGTTGGGGGTAACGAGTGAAACCTGAGGAATCAGCTTGGTTTTCAGGGTGTTAATGGCTTGTTCGGTTAAGAGCAATCTACCGCTGCTGCTTTGGATAATCGGATCTAAAATAACAGGTGTTTTCGGTTGCGACTTCAACCATGCTGAAACGGTGTTAATGATTTCCTCGTTACCCAGCATCCCTATTTTAATAGCATCTATTTGAATATCGGCGCTTAGAGCCTCTAGCTGACTTTTTACGACCTTCTCTGGCAGGCAGTAGGTGTCGGTCACGCCCTGAGTATTTTGAGAAGTCATCACGGTGGGGACACTTAAGGCATAGCTTCCTAAAGCGTGAATGGTTTTGATATCTGTTTGAATACCAGCCCCTCCTGACGGGTCAGAACCAGCAATTGTTAATACGGTAGGCAGAGCCGTTTTGATTTTAGACATTCAATAAAAACCTATGGATATTACAGGTAAACAACGCTAAGATTGCTATGGTCGTTATAGCTTCTTATCATTGTCTGTTAATGGTCTGGATTAGAGGCTTATCTTTTTTCGGAACACTTAATTTCATGATTGGATTGAGCATAGCAAACATGGGATCGTGATGCAGATAAAAATATCGAATAATCAGAAAGACATTATGTTGATAGGCATACTGGTTCTTCTTCTGGCATCAATTTCGTGGGTATTTTGGCAATACGAGCTTTCCCGAGAAGAAGCTCAAAAACAGGTCGCGCTCACCGACGCAAAGCATTTTTCAGACTCCGTCGCACAATTTCGAAACTTCTATGCTTCTGAAATCCTCCCTCCCTTAAGGCAAAGAAATGTGCCGATTACCCATAACTTCAGAGAGGTGGAGGGTGCCATTCCTTTACCGGCTACTTTTGCCAAAGAATTTGGACGTTTTCTCGCTAACAAGGGCTCAAGTTATCAAGTCCGTTTGTATAGTGATTTGCCTTTCAGCTGGAGTAAAACTGGAGGAGTCCACGATAATTTTGAAAAAGATGCGGTGACTTTTATTACAAATAACCCAGGCCAAGACTTTTGGAGAATTGAGAAGATTGACGGCCAATCCTACCTTCGCTATGCCGTGGCCGATGTATTAAAACAGAGTTGTGTTGCCTGCCACAATGCTTATCCAGGCACCCCAAAAACAACTTGGCAAGAGGGTGATATTCGCGGTGTTTTAGAGGTTAAAAGACGGATCTATGATGACTCCCTGCAGGAGTCAGGCAGTTCTGCCAGTGCCTTTACCAAGATGTTGGTCTTGACGTTTATTGCTATTCTACTGGTCGCTTTTATGATGCAGCGCCTAAGAGGCAGTTTGAAACAGACTGAGAATTTATTGCAGGAGCGAACACGAGTCAATGAACTGATGAATATTGAAGTTGCCCATCGTGCCGAGCTGTCACAAGAGTTGTCCCTGAGTGAGGAGAAAATTCGCAAGGTGGTTGATTCGGTATTGGATGTCATTATCGTGATTGATGATGCAGGCATCATACTGGAATGTAATCAGGCTGTTTTTACCGTTTTTGGCTATGAACTGGGGGAGTTAATAGGTAAGAACGTTAATATTTTAATGCCGGAACCCTATAAAAGTGATCATGATGGTTTCTTAGCACACTACAAAGCCGGGGGCGGCAAACGGATTATAGGAAAAACTCGTTTGATGCATGCCCAACGGAAAAATGGTGAAAATTTTCCAATTGACCTGTCTGTTAGCGAAATTAGCCTGCATGGAAAAGTGCAGTTTACAGGCGTGATTCGCGATGTGACCCAGCGTATTGAGGCTGAAAATGCGTTACAGGAAGCGCGTGATAAGGCGATAGAGTCCGCTGAGCTTAAATCTCAATTTTTAGCGAATATGAGTCACGAAATTCGTACGCCAATGAACGGTATTATCGGCATGACAAATTTATTGCTACAGCAACCGTTAACGGATGAACAAAAAGATTTGGCTCAGACTGCCGCGAAGAGCGCTAACTCCTTGTTGACGATTATCAACGACATTCTCGACTTTTCTAAAATTGAAGCCGGCAAGATGGAAATTGATAGTCAGGAAGTCGATCTTCTGCCAGTTGTCGAGAGTGTTATCGATTTAGTGGTTGATCATGTTTACGAGAAAAATTTACGCTTCGGTTATTTCATCGATCCTAAAACCCCCTCCAAGGTACTCGTAGATGAAACAAGATTAAGACAGATTCTTTTGAACCTAGTGGGCAATGCGGTCAAATTTACTTCTGAGGGAGAGGTAACCTTATTAATTAAATTCTTAGCAGAAAAAGACTCAATAGAGTTCACGGTTGAAGATACGGGAATCGGAATTTCGGAAGAGGCGCAGAAAAACCTATTTAGTGCTTTCTCACAAGCGGATGGTTCGACCACACGTCAATTTGGCGGGACGGGGCTTGGTTTAAGTATTTCTAAACAGCTAACTGAGCTAATGGGCGGTCAGATTTCTATGCAGAGTGTCGAAGGAGAGGGGTCGAGCTTTAGGGTTATCTTACCCATTGCTTCTATTGAAGCCCCACACTGTATTCAAGCGGTTCCATCTGTTTTACCGGTGGCCTCTTTGGTCCAGCCCGGCAGGTTTACGGGGCGTCTTCTGGCCCAGCTTAGTCAACTCAATTTTGAAGTGCATAACTTTGAAACACCAACAGAGATGATTGCTGCTTTAAGCAAAGGTGAATTATCTCAGTGTCAGTTAATTGCGATTGATGCCGTTTCACTGGAGCGCTATGCTGATGATGTTGAAGCGCTGCAAGATCAGCTCTCAAAAGTGAAGCGGCCTATCGCTTGGATTATGACCCCTAAACAGAGTGTTTACTTTAATCAAGATATGCTGCATGGACTGGGTGTTATTCCTCTTATTAAGCCAATTAAGTTCTCTCAGTTCAGTCAATTGTTAGAAAAGATCATGAGTGCTGGAGTTCAGCAGGTGGAACAAGTGTATGGCACAAAACTACCCGTTGGAAAAGAACTTCCGTCTCAGGAAGGTATAGTGCAGGAAGATAAAACTGAAACGGAGAGCGATGTTCCTTTCAGCATTTTGTTGGTAGAGGATAACTTTGTAAATCAAAAACTCGCGATTGCGTTGGTGAAAAGAATTGGTTTTGAGGTGGATGTTGCAAATAACGGTCAAGAGGCACTTGATATCTTGTCAAATCAAGATTACGACCTGGTTCTAATGGACTGTCAAATGCCAATTAAGGATGGGTATGACACGACGAGAGAACTTAGATTGATAGAGAAAGATGATAAGCATACTCCTGTCATTGCCATGACCGCCAATGCGATGAAAGGCGATGATCAACTGTGTTATGCCGCTGGCATGGATGATTACATCACTAAACCGATAGATGCCGAACTGCTTGAAAGTAAAATTCAGCATTATGTCGTAAAGAAAAAAATGAAATCTCAAGGTGGGATTTAAGATGAAGATTGGGTTAATCATTATCGGGGATGAGGTCCTCTCTGGAAAGCGCCAAGATAAACACTTATCGCAAGCCAATGAACTGCTTAAACCCAGAGGTTTGACTTTAAACTGGGTCAGAATTGTGGGTGACGAACCTGATTATCTTGTGCGAACCCTAAAAGAGAGCTTTGCCAGTGATGATGTCGTATTTTGTTTTGGCGGCATTGGCGCAACACCTGATGACCGAACCCGACAAAGTGCGGCAGAAGCTCTGGGGGTTGAGATAGAAAGACATCCTGAAGCAGTCGCTGAGATTGAGGCTCAGTTTGGAGATGAGGCCTATCCACAAAGAATCCATATGGCCGAGTATCCCAAAGGTGCGGATATTATTCCCAACTTCTACAACCGTGTGCCGGGCTTCTCATTTCAAGACCATCATTTTATGCCTGGTTTTCCGATGATGGCCAAGCCGATGATGGAATGGGTATTAAATCAGTATTACTCTCAGCTTTATCAGAGCCCAACGATTGAAATGGGAATCAAGCTCATTCATGGTCAGGAGTCAGAGTGGATTGAGTTTATGGAACAGTTTGAAAAACAATTCCCCTCTTTGCGGCTCTTTAGTTTGCCGAGTATTGCCAAAGACGATACTCGTACCATCGACCTAGGTGTCGAGGGCCCTGAAGAACAAGCTTTGAAGGGTTATCAGACCATCGTTGAAGAAGCGCGTCGCAGAGAGGCCGAATGGCAGCCTCTTCTTTAAATTCATAATCTAATTTATTCAAACTGTTTTATTTCATGCAAAAACAATCAACTTTTGATGTCATTATCGTGGGTGCCGGCGCTGCAGGACTCATGTGTTCAGCTACGGCTGGGTATCAAGGGAAACACGTCTTAGTGATTGATCACGCCCCAAAAGCGGCTGCCAAGGTTCGCATTTCGGGAGGGGGAAAATGTAACTTCACTAATCTCGATGTCACGTCTAACAACTTTATCTGCCAAAATCCACATTTTGTAAAATCGGCGTTATCCCGCTACCCCTCTTCGGCTTTTATTGAGTTGGTCGATCGCCATGGCTTAGAGTATGAAGAGCGTGATTTAGGCAAGCTTTTTTGTCAGGAGCGTGCCTCTGATTTGATCCAAATCCTGCGCACAGAATCTGATTGGGCGGGTGTGGAATTTAGCCTAAAAACAACAATTGCAAACCTAAGTTACAAGAATGGTGAATATCAGCTACAGACTGATCAAGGCCTATTTGTTGCCGGCAAGCTGGTTATGGCAACGGGTGCCCTGTCCTTCCCTAAATTAAAGGCCAGCGGTTTGGGGTACCAAGTGGCAGAGCAATTTGGTCTTCAGATTGTTCCTACCCGCCCTGGATTAGTTCCTCTGGTATTTGATGGTAAGTGGCAGCAAAGAATTGGTGACTTGACCGGTTTGGCAATGGATGTTGAGGTTTCATGTGGAACGCATGCCTTTAAAGAGGCCGTACTGTTTACTCATCATGGTTTGAGTGGTCCGGGCATCTTGCAGGTCTCTAATTACTGGCAAAAAGGTCAGGCAATCCATATCGATCTTTTGCCTGATGTTGAAGTCTATCCAGAGCTACTAAGACTAAAACAGTCTGGTGGTTCAATTAAAAAGTGGTTGAATCAATTCTGGACCAAACGTTTTACGGAAGCATGGCTGGATTGGTTTCCGGTTGAAAATCAGCTCTCTAACCTGCCAGATGAACAGATCAAATCTTATGCTGATCAGATCAAAAGCTGGATTCTCTATCCAAGTGATACGGCGGGCTATGATAAAGCAGAAGTCACTTTAGGAGGGGTTGACACCGATGCGATATCCTCCAAAACAATGGAGGCGAAACAGCAACCCGGCTTATATTTTATTGGCGAAGTCCTTGATGTCACCGGACACCTTGGAGGGTATAACTTCCAGTGGGCTTGGGCATCGGCTGTGGCTTGTGGTTTGTCTTTATAGCGTGGTAAAAGGCTTGTTTCAAGTTTGCTGGTTGCACCTTTCCTATTCTTCTAACCAGCCTGTGTCATGATAAATTTTTGCTGAGGCTTCAGACAGTTCATAGCCAGCTTTTCCGATATCGGTTGTGGTTTTATCCAGCGTGAGCTTTCCTGTGATTAAGAAGGGGTAGTCAATTTCTTCAAGCGAAATCCCCTGTTTCTTTTTTAAGTAGACCAGTACGGTTTGGTTAACCGGGGGCGGTGGCACATGGATACAGGCGCCAAAATAGGGTACCAATAAGAATCGATTGACAGCCCCGTTTTTGACCTCCAGTGGCGCAATGAAGCCGGGTATTTTGACCCACTTGCCATCCCACTTCGTATTGGTGGGGATTTTGTCTACAGCGGCTTGTATTCTTTCCACAATTTTCAGCCCTTCTTCACTGTCTTCGGGCAAGTTATTGAGGCGCTCGATGTCTTTTTCAAATTTCTTCAAGAGGGCTTCTGTATTGTACCCTTCTGGAATGAGGTCGCTCCAAACGAGTTCAAAAGGATACTGTTTTGAACCATCTTGAGGAGGCTTGCCAGTATCTGCCAAACTGTTTGATGACAATAAACAAACCGCGAGAAACGCCCAGCCATAATGGCGGAAAATATGATTCAGTTGAGAGGGGATTCGTACTTTTCTAAACACATCGATTTCCGATAGATAGGGCTTGATTAGTTGCGCACCGATAAGCCGTCTGCCAATGACTGGCGATAGGCCAGCCACCCAGGAAGGAGGCTCAATAGAATCGCTGCGATAAAAGCACCGGCCAGTAATGTAAGTTGCTGAGGATCTAAACCCTGCATGGTTAAGTGTAAACCATAGTGGTTAGCAATAACCGGAAGGGCGACGATTAATAAGGCGTAAAGCCCGATGACCCCCAGGCTAATAGCAATTGCCATAATCATGGCGGCCTCAATAGCAAACAATTTGATGATATCCCAGCTATGCATGCCGATTGCTCTGAAAACAGCCATTTCTCTGCGACGTTCATTGAGCGTACTCAGTAGGGTGATTAGCATGCTAATCAGGCTAGAGATCAGCACCATCAAAGCAACTGAGAGTAAAACCTTTTCAAAAAAGCTGATGGTTTGCCAGAACTGCGCCAGAGTTGCTCCGGGTAAAATCGCCAGCAAGGGTTCCGAATGCCATTGGTTTAAGGTTCTTTGCACCTTGAAAGTATAGGCGGGGTTTTTTAGACCGACCATCATGGCGGTAATTTCTTTGGGTACGAGCTTAAGCTTTCTAGTTTGTTGAGCTGAAATTTTTAATGGGGATTGTACTCCGCCTTGCCAATCAATATGAATGGCTTCAATTGCTTTAAGAGAGACCTGAATACTGTTATCGATAGGCGTACCGGTTGGCGTGAGAATGCCGCTGACCACAAAGGGTTTATCGCCGTGTTTTGGGTTGCCAAAGGCATTACTGCCATGGGCAAGGACAAGTTTGTCTCCAATTTTATACCTCAACTGGCGGGCGACATTGGCGCCAATCACGGCATCGTACAAATCATCAAAGGATTTGCCTCGTTTAAAGCGAAGAGGTTGGGCATCGCCATACTTAAAGTGTTTATAAAATGGCCGCTCTGTCCCGATCACTCTAAACCCTTTATGAGAGTCCCCTAAAGAGAGGGGTACAGCCCACTCAATCTCGTGTAACCTTTTAACGGCTTGGTAGCTTGAATACTGCATATTATTGGTGGCATGACCAATATGAAAAACACTGTATAGCAGTAAGTTTATGGGGCCGCTTCGGGCGCCCACAATTAAATCGGTTTCAGAGACGGTATTTAAGAAACTCGCTTTGCTCTGTTTGCGAATGCTGTCGACGGCAAGAAGCAGAGTGATACTTAAGGCAATCGAAGTAATGGCGAGTAGCACATTGCCTTTTCGGTTCCATGCACTGTGAATCGCTAGACTGATTAGCCCTGTTTTCATCGAATGACTTCCGCTGAGGTGTGATTGATTTCTGCTAGGTCAAGGTGCTGGCTAAAGTGTTGTTTTAGACTCTGGTCGTGACTGACAAAAACAACCGTGCTGTTGGCAATCTCTGCGGACTGAAAAAGTGTTTCGATGAATTGATCTCGACTATCACTATCAAGAGATGAGGTCGGTTCGTCGGCGATAACTATTTCGGGTTGACCAATGAGGGCTCTTGCAACCGCAACTCGTTGTTGTTGGCCAATACTTAATTGGTTGGCTGGCTGATTGGCGATTGTAGAATCGAGTCCGAGGGTGTGCAGTAATTCAAGAATACGATTGGGTAAGTCACCAATCGCCTGCTCTTTTTGAAGTCTTTTGGCAGAGACATTCAGTGCCAGTTCAATATTTTGAATGGCGTTTAAATAAGGCAAGAGATTGAATTGCTGAAAAATAATACCGAGATGATCTGCTCGGAAACGATCTTTTTGGCGATTTGAAAGAGAGGTGATTTCTTCACCGAGTAACTGGATGCATCCCGATTGTGGTGACAGTACCCCACTGATTAGGTTGAGCAAAGTACTTTTGCCACTGCCACTTGCGCCCTGTATAAACAGATGCTCTCCGAAAGGGACCTGTAGCTGTTCAATACTGATCGTCTTTTCAGCTTGTTTCGGCCAATGGTATTGCAGCCGTTCAATATTGATAGCGAGTGAAGAAGTACTAGGCATTTTGAATTATTTTCTATGGCTTATTTGGCTCAGTTTAGGTCAATTTCAGTGTTGTCTCGATTGAGATTAGTCGCGCTTTGTCGGTTCTGATTAATCCATTCGACTCTTAATGTTTGTAAGTTTTTCCAAGCTGAAAAAAGCGGTTGGCTATTAAGTGTTTTGAGCTGTTTCGGGTCTCTGCATTGAAGCTCATATTCAAAGCTCATGTCTCGGTGTTTACTGTGATTAGAATCGGCGTGATCGTCATCATGATGGCTATGATGGTGGTCGTGGTGATGATCATGGTTACTATTCTGGAAAGGGTGTTCAACGTGAACCGCCTTTAGTTGACAGCCTGCTGCCTTATCTAAAGTTATCAATTGTCCTTTTTTAATGGCGGTGAGTTGCTGTTTTACCGCCTGCTTTTGTTCTTCAAGTTTTGGCTTGTGTTCAAACCCTAGTAGGTTATATAGGGGACTATGTACTTCAAGCATTAGATTGTTGCCAGCTATGACAAACTGCATGGTGGCGACGCCGTGTTCATGTGCTTTTTGGACCGGGGCGTGGTTATTTGCAAAAGCTGCGTTTGCTGAAAACAGTACCGATATACTGAATAATAGAGAGCGTGATAAGCTGTTATTCGGGTTCAAAACCAATCCTTATTTTTTGTTTTTAAAGAGATTAACCTTAACGAATAATTATACGCACAACAGGTCGTGTGTTTATGTCTACAATCTTGAGATTATGAATTAAAGCGAACGGGACTTTAATTCCCAAGCTTGATTCAAGCAGTATAATGGTCACTTAAAATAGTTTGGAACAATTAAGTATGAATTTATTAGGTTTAGATGAAGTTCAAAGAGGGCCTTTTGCTCGCATTACTGCGGGACTCGTCCACGAAAAAGGCTTGGACCCTTATGAGATCTTTTTGAATGTCTTGGAAAGCGAAGAGGCCCCTGAAATGAACTATTGGATGACGATGGTTTTGGTGCAGGAGCACTTTGTGTCAGCGCAGAAAGAGGTGGCAAAAGATGCAGCGGGGGAGTCGGTCAAGCCAATTCACGCAGCGTGTTTATTGAAAAATGTCGGTATGGTTGCCGCTTTATTGGAACTTGGCGCCTTTACTGGCAGTGTGACAGATAAAGACTTTCAACTGTGTGCTCGTATTGCCTCACAAGATGAAGAGCAAGCGATTCTTGGATTGTTAATGAAGTACGCTCAGGAGAAAGATTTGATTGAGCCGTTTATGCGCACTATTCAAGGAAATACACTGCAATAGTTAAAAGCTATTAATTGATTTTAAACAATCAATTTTACTAATTGCTGTAATGGCAATAAAATAGGCTCCAGTCAAACGATGGCAAGTGTCGAACCACATCGTTAGTTAATTACTTTTTTTGTTTAAGCTTTAGGAGAAGTTCAATGGCATTACAAAATCGCGAAGGTCAAATGGTCCCAAGTGTCACTTTCCGCACTCGTCAACACCATGAGTGGGTTGATATTAAATCAGACGATATTTTTAAAGGGCGTACAGTCGCTGTATTCTCTCTGCCGGGTGCGTTTACGCCGACTTGTTCATCGACTCACTTGCCTCGTTTCAATGAACTTGCTCCAGTATTTTTTGAAAATGGTGTAGACGAGATTGTTTGTCTTTCGGTCAACGATACCTTTGTTATGAATGAGTGGGCGAAGGATCAAGAATCCAGCAATGTGACGTTACTGCCTGACGGTAATGGAGAGTTTACAGACGGTATGGGGATGCTGGTCAACAAAGAAGATCTTGGTTTTGGGATGCGTTCATGGCGTTACTCAATGCTGGTGAAAGATGGCAAGGTTGAAAAAATGTTCATTGAGCCAGAAGTCCCAGGCGACCCATTTGAGGTTTCTGATGCAGACACGATGTTGAACTATATCAACCCACAGGCAAAAGCTTCACAAGTCGCAACTATCTTCACCAAAGACGGTTGCCCATTCTGTGCAAAAGCGAAAGCTTTACTAGAAGACAATGGCATCTCTTATGAAGAGATTAAGGTTTCTCACTCTGGTGTGACTTCACGTTCACTTCGTGCCTTGACTAACCGCAGCACAGTGCCTCAAGTGTTTATCGAAGGTAAGCACATTGGTGGTTCTGATGACCTAGAGGTTTTCTTGGGTTAAGTTGCCAGATTGAGCTAGAATACTAGCCATCCTAAAGAGCCGGTATTGAGTTTGACTCTATCGGCTTTTTTTATACTTTGAATGAATACAAACAGGAATCAAACTATGAGTTATGACTACGATGTGATTGCCATTGGTGCCGGAAGTGGTGGTTTATCTATTGTTGAGCGCGCACGTGATTACGGTAAAAAATGTGCCGTGGTTGAAGCTAAAAAGTTGGGTGGAACTTGCGTCAATATCGGTTGTGTTCCCAAGAAAGTTATGTGGTTCGGCGCTCATATTGCCGAGGCATTAAGAGATGCACCAGACTTTGGTTTCGATGTCGATCAGAAAGGGTTTGACTGGGCGACTTTGGTTGAGAAACGCGAGCAGTACATCAATAACATTACCACCTGGTATGGCGGCTATATGGACGACCTAGGGGTTGATATCTTAGAAGGTTGGGGAAGCTTTGTTGATGCTCATACGGTGGAAGTCGATGGTAAAACCTATACTGCTGAAACCATTGTGATTGCCCCGGGTGGCGTACCGACGGTTCCTCAAGAAACCGAAAATGCTGACTTGGGCATTACCTCTGATGGTTTCTTTGAGCTTACCGAGCAGCCAAAGAAAGTCGCAGTGATTGGAAGTGGTTATATTGCGGTTGAACTGGCCGGTGTTTTCCAAGCGTTGGGAACCGACACAACTTTAATCAGTCGAAAAGACCTGGTTTTGCGTGGTTTTGATGACATGATCCGTGAAATTTTAACGGAGTCCATGCTGGAAAGCGGCTGTAAAAAAGAGTATCACTTTGCCGCGAAAAAGCTGGAACGAGCAGAAGACGGCACCATCACCATTCATAGTACAGACGGCCAAACTGTGGGTGGTTTTGATCAAGTTGTTTGGGCGGTCGGTCGCGATACTTTAATTGAACCATTAAAGCTTGAAAATGCAGGCCTGTCTGCTAATGGTCGTGGTTTTATTGACGTGGATGACTATCACAAAACTTCTGTTGATAATATCTATGCGATTGGGGATGTGACTGGACAAGCTCCGCTGACGCCGGTGGCGATTCGTGCAGGTCGTTATTTGGCTGAACGTTTGTATAACAACAAGCCAGAGCTAAAAATGGATCTTTCAAAAGTGCCAACGGTGATTTTCTCCCACCCACCGGTAGGAACGGTTGGTTTGGCTGAACACGATGCGAAAAAAGAGTATGGCCATGACAATGTTCAAGTTTACACTTCAAGCTTCACGCCAATGCGCTATGCCTTTACTAAGCACCAGATTAAAACTGCGTTGAAATTGGTTTGTGTAGGTGAAGAGCAAAAAGTTGTTGGGATTCATATTGTCGGTGACGGTGCTGATGAGATGCTTCAAGGCTTTGTGGTTGCCGTGCAAATGGGCGCAACCAAAGCGGATCTAGATGCCACCATCGCGATTCACCCTTCTAGCTCGGAAGAGTTGGTGACTATGCGACCAATGATTTTTAGATAGAAATTTCGTTTCGTTCAAACTAAAAGCCGCTAGCAGTTATGTATAGCGGCTTTTTTCGTTATTGTGACCCGCGCTGAATAAGTTTGATGGTTTTTCTAAGCCAAAAAAGTAGTTGATGACATCAATAAATAATGGTCGCGTTCACAGTAAAACAAGTTAAATTCCGATTATTAGGGCTAAATAACCAACTATTAGTGCAACCGTAAGACTCGCTAAAGAGATAATCATTGCGTCTCTTTTGTTTTGAGCTATTAGTGGGAAGATTCCCTCTCCACTTGTTGCAATTGCCGCAGCAATTAATGCTGCCATTGGAAAGCTCGGTATAGAAACAAATGCAGCCGCGACCGCAATCATACCACCGCAGCCAGGGGTTACACCGATTAAGGCGGCTATTAACACAACTGCGAAAGCCGACAAATAATTGGGGTCAGAGTAAAATTAAATTTTTAACTTATTGAAATATATAGTAAATTAGAAATAACTTTACTCTGACCCCAATTATTTGGTTTAATCGATTACTTGTAACAGACCTGATCTTAATGAGGTTTGTTCCTAACCTTGTCTAAGCGGCGATCCAATAGTAGATGACCAACGTTAATCCCAGACCAAAGCCAAATGGGATGTGTGACAGAATCGGCGAGATAATCGGTTTGGAACCGCTCGGAGCTTTAGAACCGAACAGACCCCATCCAAACGATGGCATTAAGATAAACCACGGCAAAACACTGGTTAAAAACCCAAACACAGTGGCCCATAACAAGTGATTGGCCGAAGCATCCAGCCCTATGATCAGTAAAAATAACGGATAGAACAGAGCGACTACACCGCCACCGATAATAAAATGAAACGCCATTGCAATGCGCGTTTCA
>CAZJPO010000011.1:0-23827 GCA_964547865.1 uncultured Thiosulfatimonas sp. | reverse complement strand
CTTTGCGGCGTTTCAGGTCTTCTTCGTAGTCACTGAAGTTACCTTCAAACCACTCGACATGAGAATCTCCTTCAAAGGCCAGCATGTGCGTTGCAATACGGTCAAGGAACCAACGGTCGTGGGAAATCACGACCGCGCAGCCTGCAAACTCAAGCAGAGCCTCTTCAAGTGCACGTAAGGTTTCAACATCAAGATCGTTGGTTGGCTCGTCCAATAGTAATAGGTTACCACCACTGCGAAGGGTTTTTGCCAAATGCACACGATTGCGTTCACCACCGGAGAGTTGCCCGATTTTTTTCTGCTGATCGCCACCGCGGAAGTTGAATCGGCTGCAATATGCTCTTGAATTCACTTCAATATTACCGACCATAAAGTTCTCGTCGCCTTCAGAAATCTCTTCCCAGACGGTTTTGCTGTCATTCAGGGTGTCGCGACTTTGGTCAACATAGGACAGTTGAACGGTGTCACCGAAATCGATAGAACCTGTATCGGGTTGTTCCTGTCCCGTTAGCATTTTGAATAGGGTAGATTTACCAGCCCCGTTAGCGCCGATAATCCCGACAATACCGCCTTGAGGTAGGCGAAAACTCAGATCATCAATTAACAGGCGCTCACCAAAGCCTTTAGAGATGCTGTTTACTTCAATAACTTTTTCACCCAAACGCTCTGCCACTGGAATAAAAATCTCACTGGTTTCATTGCGCTGTTGTGACTCTTGCGAACTCAGTTCCTCAAAACGTGACAGACGGGCTTTGGATTTGGCATGACGGCCTTTTGGATTTTGACGAACCCATTCCAACTCATTCTTAATGGTTTTCAAACGAGCCGCTTCTGATTTGGATTCTTGCTCAAGCCGTTTCTCTTTCTGGTCTAGCCAAGAGGAGTAGTTACCCTCAAATGGAATTCCTTCACCGCGATCCAGTTCCAGAATCCACTGCGCTGCGTTATCCAAGAAGTAACGGTCGTGCGTGATGGCCACTACGGTTCCAGGGAATTCAAGTAGGAAGCGCTCTAACCAGGCGATGGACTCAGCATCCAAGTGGTTTGTTGGCTCATCAAGCAACAACATATCTGGTTTTTCAAGTAGGAGTTTGCACAGCGCAACACGGCGTTTTTCACCACCAGATAGCTTGCTTACATCGGCTTCCCATGCGGGCAGGCGCAGGGCATCTGCAGCAATTTCTAGAGTACGGTCAATATTGTGACCATCTTTGGCTTGGATAATGTCTTCGACTTCAGCCTGCTTTTTAGCGAGTTCGTCAAAGTCAGCATCTGGTTCAGCATAGGCTGCATAAATCGCATCCAGTTCGGCCAGTGCATCTTTGACTTCTGAAACAGCTTCTTCGATATTGCCACGCACATCTTTACTTTCGTCTAGCTGAGGTTCCTGTGGAAGGTAACCGACTTTAATGCCGGGTTGAGGGCGGGCTTCTCCCACGATATCGGTATCGATACCTGCCATGATTTTTAACAGGGTTGATTTACCCGAACCGTTTAAACCTAAAACCCCGATTTTGGCGCCGGGAAAAAAAGACAGAGAGATGTCTTTTAAGATGTGTCGATTAGGTGGGACTACTTTGCCCACTCGGTTCATGGTATATACAAACTGAGCCATTTACATTCCTAGTGTTTTGTATCTTTAGTTTTCTATTGGGTTTGCCAACTTTACCTAAAATTAACCCTCTAATAAAGTTAAATGATGGAACAATCCAAAAAATGACTATATGTTGTATATGTCTATACATAGAATTTGGATATTTGGTGTGAAAAGGGTAAAATACGCCTCTTTATATTTACCCCATTTTTTGAAACGGAGAGCCGTCATAATGTTCACAAAATCAATGACTATCGAAGGTTACGATGATTTGATTGCTGAAGCGATCAAAAACGAAGAAAATCGTCAAGAATCTCACATTGAATTAATCGCTTCTGAAAACTACACCAGCCCTCGAGTGATGGAGGCGCAAGGCTCTTATTTCACAAACAAATATGCAGAGGGTTACCCTGGTAAGCGTTACTACGGTGGTTGTGAGTTTGCTGATATCGTTGAGCAAGCGGCGATTGACCGCGCGAAGGAACTATTCGGAGCAGATTACGCTAACGTCCAGCCACACTCAGGTTCTCAAGCAAATGCTGCGGTTTACATGGCACTACTAAATCCAGGTGATACGGTTTTGGGGATGAGCTTAGCGCACGGTGGTCACTTGACGCACGGTTCACACGTTAGTTTCTCTGGAAAAATCTACAATGCGGTTCAGTACGGTATTGATCCTGTCTCTGGACAAATCGATTACGATGAAGTTCAAGCGTTAGCGAATGAACACAAGCCTAAGATGATCATTGCTGGTTTCTCTGCTTACTCACAAGTGATTGACTGGTCTAAGTTCCGTGCTATTGCGGATTCAGTAGGTGCTTACCTGTTCGTTGATATGGCGCACGTTGCGGGTCTGATTGCTGGTGGAAAGTATCCTAACCCTGTGCCATTTGCAGATGTGGTAACGACTACAACCCACAAAACACTTCGCGGACCTCGCGGTGGTCTGATCCTGGCTAAGTCTAATCCGGATCTTGAGAAGAAGCTAAATTCGGCGATCTTCCCAGGTGGTCAAGGTGGTCCTCTGGTTCACGTCATGGCAGCAAAAGCAGTTGCTTTCAAAGAGTGCCTGGAGCCTGAGTGGAAAACCTACTGTGAAAACGTAATCAAAAATGCTCAAGCGATGGCTAAAGTATTTATGGAACGCGGTTGTGATGTGGTTTCTGGCGGAACAGAAAACCACCTGTTCCTAGTTAGCCTGATTGAGAAAAGTTTAACTGGTAAGCTGGTTGATGCAGCTCTGGATGCAGCGCACATTACGATCAATAAAAACTCGGTACCGAATGATCCAATGTCACCGTTTGTAACCTCTGGTATCCGCGTGGGTACAGCAGCAGCGACCACTCGTGGATTTACGGAAGAAGATTGTGTCAATCTGGCGACTTGGATGTGTGATGTGATTGATGCATGTGATCAAGACAGCGAAAGCTGGAATGAGAGTGTGATCAGTGATGTTCGCACTAAAGTCTCTGCGCTTTGTGAAGCGAAGCCAGTTTACAAGTAATCGTTAGGCATTCGTTACTTAAGCCATGATTAGTCTGTTTCGAAGCATTATTTCGGTCATTGACCGAGGCGTCTAATCATCAAAAAAACCACCGGGTAAGGTGGTTTTTTCATATATATTTTTTGAAAGTTGAAACCCTCAACTTGAAATAAGGGGAAGTTTCTATGCATTGTCCTTTTTGTAATGCTTCAGATACCAAGGTAATCGACTCACGCCTAGCCAATGAAGGCTTTCAGGTACGTCGACGTCGCGAGTGTATGGGTTGCGGAGAGCGCTTTACTACTTATGAATCTGCAGAGCTATCGCTGCCGAGAGTGGTGAAAAGTGACGGTAATCGCGAGCGTTTTGATGAAGAAAAAATTCGCCGAGGCTTGATTAAAGCCCTTGAAAAACGTCCAGTTGAGAGTGCAGCGATTGATCATGTTGCCAGCCAGATTACTAAGCGGCTCATGTCTGAGGGCGCGCGTGAAGTACAGTCAGAAAAATTAGGTGAGTGGGTAATGGAAGCCCTTCAAGAGTTGGATCAGGTGGCCTATGTTCGATTTGCCTCAGTTTACCGATCTTTCCAGGATGTGAATGCGTTTAGAGAAGAGATTGAGCGTTTAGTCAAAGACACCACGGCGAAATAACCCATGACAGAGTTCAGTTCTGAAGATATTAAGTATATGTCGCTTGCCATTGAGTTAGCGAAGAAAGGTATTTATTCGACCAAGCCTAATCCAGCGGTTGGTAGTGTGATTGTTAGGCATGGTGAAATTGTGGGGCAAGGCTGGCACCAAAAGGCTGGACAGCCCCATGCGGAGCGTATCGCCTTGGCCGAAGCGGGAGATAAAGCTAAGGGAGCAACAGCCTATGTGACGCTTGAGCCATGTAGTCACCATGGGAAGACACCGCCTTGTGCCGATGCTCTGGTAGCGGCTCAGGTGGCGCGTGTTGTGATTTCGATGGTAGATCCCAACCCTCTAGTTGCGGGTCAGGGGATTGCTCGACTTGAAAATGCAGGAATTGAAGTCGTTAATGGTCTTCTTGAAGATCAAGCACGCGAATTGAATGTAGGATTTTTATACAAAATGGAAAACAACTTACCGTACGTTAGATTGAAAATGGCAAGCAGCTTAGATGGCCGAACGGCGATGCAAAGTGGGGAAAGTAAGTGGATTACTGGGCCTGAATCTCGCCTTGAAGTACACCGTTTAAGAGCCCAGAGCGGCGCTTTAATTGCCGGTATTGGGACGATATTGGCTGATGACCCAAGTATGACCGTGCGTATGTCAGATGAACAGTTGGCGGAGTTAAATTTGACTCAAGAGGACTGTCATCCGATCCGAGTGATTTTGGATCCGAATCTTAGTATGCCGCTTGATGCCAAGATGTTAAGTCTTCCTGGACGTACGATATTGATGACTTCTCGCGAGACCGTTGAGCGCAACCCAGAAGTGGTAGAAGAGATTCATAATGCTGGCATTGAAATGGCGGCTGTTTCAGCAGAAGGTGATCGCTTAGATATTGAATCTGTGCTGAGTTATCTTGCGGAAGTTGAGAAGATCAATAATGTGATGGTGGAGACTGGCGCAATTGTTGCCGGCGCTTTTATTCAGGCCGGTTTTGTCAATGAACTACACTGTTTTATGGCACCGACCTTAATGGGAGAGCAAGCCAAGCCGATGTTTGCTTTACCGGGTGTTGAGACAATGCAAGACCGTATTCATTTTGACTTGAAATCGATTGACCGTTTTGGTGAAGATGTTCGTATGGTTTTCACACCTAAAACAAATTAAAAAGGTTGGCTGTTATGTTTACAGGAATTATTCAAGCAGAGGGCAACATTGCCAAAATTGAAGCTCAAAATGGAGATTGGAAGGTCACGATTAGTACGGGCAAGTTAGATATGTCTGATGTTCAGTTGGGCGATAGCATTGCGGCTAACGGGATTTGTTTGACAGCGATTGAATTTACGGATCAATACTATGTTGCCGACGTATCAGGTGAAACGCTGAATGTCACTAATGCGGGAGAGTGGTCTGAGGGTACCCCTGTGAACTTGGAAAAAGCTTTAACACTGCAAGACCGTTTGGGTGGACACCTTGTTAGCGGGCATGTTGATGGGGTGGGTAAAGTGGTGTCGATTTCACAGGATGCGCGTTCATGGCGTTATGAAATTGAAGCGCCATTGGAAATATGTAAATATATTGCCGCAAAAGGTTCCATTTGTATAAACGGCATTAGTTTAACGGTGAATGAAGTTGATGATTGTGTGTTTGGTGTTAATATCGTTCCGCACACTCGACAGGAGACGACAATTAAGTACTTCGAGGTCGGTTCTAGCGTCAACTTAGAAGTTGATTTATTGGCGCGATATCTTGAAAGAATGATGTCGGCTCCCCAAGTAGAAACAGATAATAAAATTACTGCTGAATTCCTAGCGGAAAATGGCTTTAAGTAAATAAACAATAACTAGAGATATAAGAGCGGGTTCAGAAATGCCACTTAATACAATTGAAGAAATTATTGAGGATTACAAACAGGGCAAAATGGTCATCTTAATGGATGACGAAGAACGTGAGAATGAAGGTGATCTTTTGGTGCCTGCAAGCACCTGTACAGCCGAAGATATTAACTTTATGGCACGGTACGGCCGTGGCTTAATTTGTTTAACTTTAACTAAAGATCGTTGCCAGCAATTGCACCTGCCTTTAATGGTGCATGATAACACTGATCAAAACGGTACCAATTTCACGGTTTCTATTGAAGCCGCCGAAGGGGTGACAACAGGGATATCGGCCGGGGATAGAGCGATTACTGTTCAAGCTGCAGTTGCCGAAAATGCCGGTCCTGCTGATATTGTCACGCCAGGGCATATCTTTCCACTGATGGCTCAACCGGGTGGTGTGTTGACGCGTGCCGGCCATACTGAAGCGGGATGTGACTTGGCTCGATTGGCTGGAATGGAGCCCGCTTCGGTGATTGTTGAAATCATGAATGAAGATGGCTCAATGGCGCGACGTGATGACTTAGAAGCTTATGCAGAAGAGCACGATCTTAAAATCGGTACCATTGCGGATTTGATTGAGTACCGTTTGAAAAATGAAAAAACCATCGAGCGTGTTTCTGAGTGTCAGTTCCCGACTCAGTTTGGTGATTTTAAAATGATTGGTTATCAAGATGTGCTTGAACACAAGGCTCATTTTGCTTTGGTTTATGGTGAGATTGATCCTGAGCAGCCGACGGCAATTCGTGTGCATATGTTAGATACGATGTGCGATACCTTTGGTTCACAGCGTGAGGAGTGCGGTTGGTCGCTTCATAAAGCGATGGAGCAAGTGGCTGAAGAGGGTTCTGGTGCAATTGTGGTGTTGAGAAAACACGAAGAGGGCGCAGAGCTGTTGGATCGCATTCGCCAGTATCAAATGAAGGATTTAGGGATTAAATCTCCAGAGGGTAGTGTGGAAGATGATGCTAAAACCTACGGTTTGGGCGCGCAGATTATTTCTGATTTAGGTATCCGTAAACTGAAGGTGATTGGTTCTGCATGGCGTTTGAACGCCCTGAGTGGTTTTGGGCTAGAAGTCTCAGAAACGATTCCTAAAAAAGGCTAATTAGATTTTAAGGCCATAGGCTTTATGGCAAAATAATGTTTTATTCAAAAAGTAGTAAGAGATTCAGAATATGAAAATGGTAGAAGGTAATGTAAACGCTGAAGGCATGAAGATTGGTTTTGTCGTCACTCGATGGAATAGCTTCGTAGTAGATCACTTGGTTAAAGGATCTATTGAGACAATTGAGCGTCATGGTGGTTCAGCAGATAACATTACTCAAGTAATGGTTCCAGGTGCTTTTGAAGTGCCTTTAGCGGTTGAAAAAATGGCGGCTTCAGGTGAGTATGATGCAATTGTTGCACTGGGGGCAGTCATTCAGGGAGGTACGCCTCACTTTGATTATGTTGCGGGTGAAGCGACCAAAGGAATCAGTCAGGTCATGTTAAAGCACAGTGTGCCAGTTGCATTTGGGATTCTAACCGTAAACTCAATTGAACAAGCGATTGAGCGTTCTGGTACCAAGATGGGTAACAAGGGTGAAGAAGCGACGCTTTCTGCGATTGAAATGGTTAATGTGTTGAAGCAGCTTTAATATGATGACCAGAGATGATATACAACCTGGTCGCGGTGAAGAAATTGTAGAAAACGAGGGCAAGGTGGCTCCACGTACACAATCTCGCCGTGTTGCTCTGCAAGCGATTTATCAATGGCAGATGACGAATGAAGAGATTTCGGAAATCATCAAGCAGTTCCAAGAAGAAGCTCTTTTGGAAAAGCTGGATTTTGACCTATTTAAGGAGCTGTTGACTAAGGTAGCGGAATCGACAGAATCTTTAGATCAGCTTTATGAAGGTTTTTTAGATCGTTCGGTTTCTCGAATTGACCCGGTTGAACGGGCTATTATGAGAATGGGTGCGTACGAGCTTCAGTCTAAAATTGAGATTCCATACAAGGTTATTATTAACGAAAGTGTTGAGCTGGCAAAGCGATTCGGTGCAGAAGACAGTCACAAGTATGTTAATGGTATTTTGGATAAAGCGGCCAAAGAGCTTCGGTCTGCTGAGATGAGTCGTTAATCTGACGGGTTGGACGTCGCTGAGTCGAACGCCTTTGGTTCGGTTCGAAATAATAGCCTCGTGTTTACGGGGCTTTTTTATTTTCTAGTTTTAAATTGAAACTGAAATCTGGGTAAATATGTGATGGCAGATGAATTTGGTTTAATCAAACAGTATTTCCAACCCCTTAGCCAGGGGTTGTCTGTGGATGAAACCGGCATTGGTGATGACGGAGCGGTCTTAAATATTGTGCCGAACCATCAGTTGGTCGTAGTAACCGATACACTGGTCTCTGGTGTTCATTTTCCAGAAGAGACCACTGCTTATGATATCGGTTGGAAAGCCCTTGCTGTGAACTTAAGCGACCTAGCTGCGATGGGCGCTCGACCCGCATTTTTCTCTTTGGCACTCACTTTGCCGGATAGTTGCCCTGAGTGGCTCTCTGAATTTGCCAAGGGGCTGTCAGATTTGGCTCAATTGTACAAGGTGCCTTTGGTTGGGGGGGATACCACAAAAGGCCCTTTAACAGTGACGGTCACCGCTCAAGGCTGGGTTAAGCACAATGAAGCGATTATGCGTTCCGGTGCGGAGCCAAATGATCTTGTCTATGTAACGCAGAATATTGGCGATGCGGCTTTAGGGCTTAAAGTTGCCCTCAATATGTTTCCTGATATATCAAGTCAGAGCATGGCTGAAGAAGACCGATTGTTAGTTCTTAGGGCTTTGAATCGACCTGAGCCTCAGCTCGTAGCAATAGAGCTGCTTAAAACTTTTGCCAGCAGTGCGATTGATATCTCGGATGGGTTGGTCGCAGATTTAACTCATATTATTGAGAGGTCTAGTGCTCGATCTTCTCAAGCACTATTTGCCGAAATACAGCTTGAAAAAATACCTGTTTCAAAAGCGGTCCAGAGAGTTATTAAAGAGGCAGAGGATTGGTCAATGGTGTTGTTTGGGGGAGATGACTATCAGCTATGTTTTACGGTCAACCCCGCTAATCAAAAACAAGCTGAACAGTTCGCTAAGGAAGCCGGAGTGTGCATCACTCAAATTGGTGAGATTTTAAGCTCCGCAGAGGTTAAATCGAGTTCTGAGACGGCCGCAACAGGGTCAAGTCAAAGGGTGCAGGTGTTAGAAAATAAAAAGCCTTTTCTTCTTAAAGATAGAAAAGGCTTTTTACACTTTGACTGATGAGTTGGTCATCTCTAGATATAGAGTTTATCCAGCACCAGCCCTCTATAGAGATCTTTATTTATTGAAGGCTCTGCGCGCTTCAACTCCTTTAGAAAGCATGTCTAGAACCGTTAAACTATCATCCCAGTCAATACATGCATCGGTAATACTTTGACCATAAGTCAATGGCTGACCTGGCTCTACATCTTGGCGTCCACCAACTAAATGGCTTTCTACCATGGCGCCCATAATATAAGGCGAACCGTTCGCTAGTTGCTCTGCAATCGATTCAGCTACAATCAGTTGGCGTTCATGCTGCTTACTGCTGTTCGCGTGGCTACAGTCAACCATGAGTTTATCTTCTACATTTGCTGCTTGTAGTTGTGATACCGCATCTGCGACATATTCAGGTTCGTAGTTAGGACCATCGTTTCCGCCGCGTAAAATGACGTGGCAGTCGTGGTTGCCTTTGGTTTCAAAGATTGCTGAATGACCTTCTTTGGTCATTGACATGAAAATGTGTGGGTTGTTTGCTGCGCGAATCGCATCTACTGCAATTTTAAAACCGCCATCTGTACCGTTTTTAAATCCAACAGGGCAGGATAGGCCAGATGCTAGTTCACGATGACCTTGGCTTTCAGTGGTTCTGGCACCAATTGCGCCCCATGCGACTAAATCCGTTACATACTGTGGAGAAATTAGATCAAGGAACTCAGTTGCTGCAGGCACACCGATATCATTGATATCCCGCAGTAGTTCGCGTGCAAGTCCCAAGCCTTTGTTGATTTCAAATGACTCATTTAGGCTAGGATCATTGATCAAGCCTTTCCATCCCACGGTCGTTCTGGGTTTTTCAAAGTAAACACGCATCACAATCAGTAGGTTTTCTTTGTGTGCTTCAATTTGATCTTTTAATTTGCCGGCGTACTCTCTTGCGGCATCTGGATCGTGGATTGAGCATGGACCAATTATGACAAGTAAGCGGTCATCGCGGCCTGATAGGATGTTGTGAATGTTCTGACGAGTATCGTATACCGTTTGAGCGGCCTGTTCCGTAATTGGAAATAGCTCATGGATCTCTCTTGGAGGTTGAACTTCAGTGATGTTTTTGATTCTTAAATCATCTGTTTGATACTGCGCCATTTTTAAACCTGTAAAAGTAATTGCGATTGATTCTAGATTCCGCTCATTTGCCTGTATTGACAAGCGAACTAATCGGACGGGGTATTATGCCATTATATCGGTCTATTTGCCTAATCAAATTCAGGGTTATTCACTTGTTTTAAGTTAAGAAATTGAAGGATAGGGAGGCCTCAACAAGAACTGATAATCATTCCTTAAAATTGTGTAGAGAATGACTTTGGAACTGCTGGGCGAATTGTTGAAAGTTGCAGAGTAAAATCAAAGCAAAATCTTAGTAAAAAAGACGTTTCACTGGGTTATTTAAGCACTTTTAGTGTGGTAAAATTAATCGTTTTTTAAAAAAATTATCAGGGTCGTCAAAAAGTGCACTGTAAATACATAATAGAAGGCTATACCGAAGACGGTAGAAAGTTCCGGCCAAGTGATTGGATTGATCGCATTGCTTCAATGGGTGCGACATACCATATGCAAAGATTGGTTTATTCTGATCTATTGCACCCCGAACTTTATGAAGGTCAGAAGTGTCTTGTACTTGATACTGAGCTGGAGATTAAAAATCCAGGTATGTTTCAGTATGTCATGAACTTTGTAAAGAGTAATGGTCTTAAAATGACACAAGTCTGCGATGTAGTGGAGTCTAAGTTAGGTTCTTAATTTATACTTCTTTATAAATGGTAGATTGGTTGTTCATAAAAAACGCCCGTAAAACTGGATTTTATGGGCGTTTTTTATTGTCTGTGTTTTTGTTCTTTAAAAGACCGTTGGGCCAAAGAATAAAGTAACCCAGCCAGCAATTGCTAAGAAAGGTCCAAAGGCCATAGGTGAATCTTTGCTTCGCAGTTTTAATACAATTCCAAGGAGGGTAACCAATATGCTGGTCAGTGCAGCGATTAGGACAATTTGCGGGAGTGCCATAAACCCGAACCAGGCGCCCAAAGCAGCAAGCAGTTTAAAGTCCCCGTAGCCCATCCCTTCTTTTCCGGTGAATATTTTGAATAGTTGGAAGACTATCCAAAGCACGCTGTAACCCAGTACTGCGCCAATAATGGCATCGCTAGGTGAGACAAATAGCCCTTGGGTATTAAATAGTAGTCCTATCCAAAGCAGCGGGAGGCTTAAGTTGTCTAAGATAAGTTGGAACTCAAAATCAATCACAAAGATTGCGACCATTATCCAGCTGAAAATGATCGCAGCAATCCCTTCTGTGGACAGCCCAAACGACCAAACCGAAGCCAGGGTCATCAGGGCGGTAAAGAGCTCAATTAGAGGGTAGCGAACAGAAATTCTGCTGTCACAGCTTGGCTCGTGACATTTACCAGCTGAAAAGACCCAGCTAAAAAAGGGGATTAATTTATAAGCGGGAATGTTCGAGTCGCATTGGGGGCATTTCGAACCTCCAACACTAATCTTTTTGAAGACTTGTTCTTCACCGTTTAAAAGCAGTCTCGGTAGGCGATAGGTCAACATCGAAAGAAAGCTTCCCACAATCAATCCGATAATGACGCTGAAGATTAAAAGAATGGTTGGGTTTATGGTGTCCATAATGCACTCAGTGGATTCTCAAAAAAATAGGTTCAGCAAACTTTAGCAGAAATTGGTCTTAAGTATTCATAAAATACAGCTGTAGAGGTGTGGAGAAATGCCTTTCTGTTGTTTCGTTTTTCTCTATTTTTGTGATGTGAAAATTAATCATCAAATCCTGTAAATCTAATGTTAAAAACAGTGCTATTTCCTTTATAATACACGCTTATTTTGTTTTTACGGCTTGCGCCGTTCTGGATGAGTGTCGTGTCCTTCTTTAAACGTTACTTGATTGCAGGCCTTTTGGTCTGGTTGCCTTTGGGCGTCACGATAGTGGTGATCAAGTTTTTGGTCGATCTGTTTGATAAGACGTTACTGCTTTTACCCCCTGACTTCAGGCCGGAGTCGCTATTAGGTGTAGATATTCCTGGGATTGGGTTGGTGCTATCGCTGTTATTGATTCTGATAACAGGGGTGTTTGTCGCTAACTTCCTAGGCAGTAAAATCGTTGCGTTATGGGAAGCGTTCCTTTCTAAAATCCCTCTGGTTCGATCAATTTATCAGGCGGTGAAACAAATTGCTGAAGCGGTTTTTGGTTCGGGTGACCAAACCTTTGAAAAGGTGTATTTGATTGAGTACCCCCGTAAAGGTCTGTGGACATTGGCCTTTCAAACCAGTACCAGTGTAGGTGAGGCGCAGAGACAAACCGGACAACCTGATGTGGTTAACCTGTTTGTGCCGACAACCCCGAACCCGACATCAGGTTTTTTCATTATGGCCTCGAAAAGCGAGATTAAAGAGCTCTCCTTGAATGTGGATGATGCTTTGAAAATGTTGATCTCCGGTGGGGTTGTTGTACCAGATATGGAAACACCGCAAAGTAAACAAAAGAAGAATTCCAAAGAGACGACTGCTCCGATTTCTGAATAAATCGTTATTGGACGAGTCGATTTTCAAAAAATAGTTTTTGACAGTTTAATTAAGTAGTGGGCAACCACTTTGAATTTGGGCCTGATATGAATAGGTCTTCAGTTGAGATAAAGGTAAAGCAGAGTTATGCGTACACATTATTGTGGGCAAGTTACAGAGAAATTTATTGACCAAACCGTAACGGTTGCTGGATGGGTTCACCGCCGTCGAGATCACGGTGGGGTCATCTTCATTGATTTACGTGACCGTGAAGGTCTAGTGCAAGTCGTAGTTAACCCTGATACGCCGGAAATTTTTGCCAAAGCAGAGCGCCTGCGTTCTGAGTGTGTTTTACAGATTACGGGTAATGTTATTTCGCGAACTGAAGAGACGATCAACCCAAATATGGCTACAGGCCGCATTGAAATCGTCGCTCAAGATCTAGAAGTTTTGAGCATGGCTGAACCAATTCCCTTCCAGTTGGATGATAAGAATGTCGGTGAAGAGACGCGCCTGAAATATCGTTATATTGATTTACGACGTGAAGAGATGCAACAAACGTTGATGCTGCGTTACAAGCTGACCCGTGCCATGCGCCGCTATCTAGACGATAGTAACTTTATGGATATCGAAACCCCGATTCTGACGAAGTCGACTCCGGAAGGCGCACGAGACTATCTTGTGCCTAGCCGTACTCACGCTAATAAGTTCTTTGCTTTGCCACAGTCTCCTCAGTTGTTCAAACAGTTGTTAATGATGTCTGGTTTTGATCGTTACTATCAGATTACACGCTGTTTCCGTGACGAAGATTTGCGCGCTGACCGCCAGCCAGAGTTCACCCAGCTTGATATCGAAACTTCTTTCATGACTGAAGAACAAGTGATGGAAGTGATGGAAGGGCTGGTAAAAACCTTATTTAAAGAGACGATTGATTATGACTTCGAGGGTGATTTCCCTCGTATGCCATATTCTGAAGCGATTCAGAAGTATGGAATTGACCGTCCAGATTTGCGAATCAATATGCAGTTGGTGGATGTTGCTGATCTTCTGCAAGATATTGAATTCAAGGTGTTTGCTGGACCGGCAAAGGACCCTCGTGGTCGTGTTGCAGCGCTGAAAGTACCTGGCGGTGCAACCATGAGTCGTAAAGAGATTGATGAATACACCAAGTTTGTTGGTATCTACGGTGCGAAAGGGTTGGCCTATATTAAGGTGAATGATCTTTCTGCTGGAATTGATGGTCTCCAATCTCCAATCGTGAAATTCTTCCCTGACCAAGTGATGGAAATCATGGGGCGTGTTGAAGCAAAAGACGGTGACATCGTCTTCTTCGGAGCTGATAGAGCGAAAGTCGTCAACGAGGCGCTGGGTGCACTGCGTGTTAAGATTGGTGAGGATCAAGGCATGGTTGAAGGACGCTTTAAACCGGTATGGGTTGTTGACTTCCCAATGTTTGAAGAAGATGAAGAAACCGCTCGAATGACAGCGATTCACCACCCGTTCACACAGCCAAAAGCGACCACAGAAGAAATTCTAAATCACGATGAGCCGCATCAGATGTTGTCACGCGCTTATGACCTTGTTATTAATGGTCTTGAAGTCGGTGGCGGCTCTGTCCGTATTCACGATAGCGCGATGCAAGCCGCGGTGCTTAAGTTACTGGGTATTTCTGACGAAGAGGCCGCTGATAAGTTTGGCTTCTTATTGAATGCCTTGAAGTACGGTTGCCCTCCGCACGCCGGTATGGCATTTGGTTTGGATCGTCTAGTGATGATTTTGGGTAATATTGAATCGATTCGTGACGTTATTGCTTTCCCGAAAACTCAGTCAGCAGCCTGTCTGTTAACTGAAGCACCGGGCATGGTTGATAACGCGCAACTAGAAGAGCTAGCCCTGCGTTTTAGAAAGCCGGTACGCGCTCAACAATAATAGCGAGTCTGAATAGACAAATGGAACAGAAAGCGGTTGAAATACCAGCTCAGCTGGAATCCAGGATTCAGAATTTGGCGACCAATGCGCCGACTATGCCTTGGCTGAATGAAGCAGAAAAGCTTGTGCTCAAAAATGAGATCAAGCAACTGCTTAAGGCCAATAACGCTCAATTAGTCGCACATTACTACGTTGATGATGATTTGCAGGCGCTGGCCGAAGAAACCGGTGGAACGGTTGCGGATTCCCTTGAAATGGCAAACTTTGGTGCTCAGTCTGATGCTGATTTACTGGTGGTTTGTGGTGTGCGCTTTATGGGTGAGTCTTCAAAGATGCTCAGCCCAGAAAAAACGGTTTTAATGCCGGATTTGGACGCTACCTGTTCACTGGATGAAGGTTGTCCTGCCGATGAGTTCCAGCAATTCTGTGACGCTCACCCAGACCATACTGTGGTTGTCTATGCCAATACCAGCGCTAAAGTTAAAGCGATTGCCGACTGGGTCGTGACCTCGGGGAATGCTCTGCAAATTGTGACGCATCTAAAAGAACAAGGCCACAAAATTATTTGGGGACCCGATCGCCACTTGGGCCACTGGATTGAGCAGCAAACCGGTATCGAGATGCTGCGTTGGCAAGGCCACTGTATTGTGCACGATGAATTCAAGACTTACGAGCTGAAAGCCTTGATGGAAAAACACCCTGAAGCAACCGTTTTGGTTCACCCTGAATCCCCGGCAGATGTAGTCGATTTAGCAGATGTGGTAGGTTCAACTAAAGTTTTATTAAATGCCGTTGAATCGATGGATGAACCTGCATTTATTGTGGCAACGGACTACGGTATTTTTTATAAGATGCAACAGCTTGCGCCGAATAAGCAACTCTATATTGCTCCTACCGGTAGTAAATCAAAAAGTTGTAACAGTTGCGCTCACTGCCCTTGGATGGCGATGAATGGTTTGGAAAACTTGCGGGATTGTTTACGTGACCGAACCGGTGAAGTCATTATTGAAGAAGAGATTCGCCAAAAGGCGTTGATTTCGCTTCAGAGAATGTTAGATTTCTCTAGAGCGGCAGGCTTAGTAAAAGCGTCCAAATAATTGCAAAAGCGGGTGAAATAATGCCCGCTTTTTTATTGATCAACTTTGCAGAGGTCTCATTGGCAAAGCTAAAAAGAATTTTAGGGGTTGATCCCGGTTCACGCAAAACGGGGTTCGGTATTATCGAGTCAGGTCGATACCATCCTAATTATGTCGTCAGCGGCGTGATTCGTGTGGAGAAGTTTTCTGGTGCACAACGCCTAAAAAATATATTTGAATCGATTTGCCAAATTATTGATCAATACCAACCCGATGTCATGGCGGTGGAAAAGGTATTTGTCTATAAAAACCCTAAGTCGGCGATTACTCTGGGACAGGCGCGTGGTGTGATTCTTTGTGCTGCCGCAATTAAAGGCGTCGATATTATGGAATATACGCCGACCCAGATTAAAAGCACGATTGTTGGTAAAGGTCACGCGGGGAAAGATCAGGTGCAATATATGGTGCAAAATCTATTAAAGCTCACTGAGAGTCCACAAGAAGATGCCGCTGATGCCTTGGCTTGTGCACTTTGTCATGACCGCTATATGTCGCTCGGTGTCGATCCGGAAAAGATTTCTAAAGGAAGTAAGTTTTAATGATTGGATTTTTAAGAGGTCAGTTGATTCAAAAGCAACCGCCGATGCTTTTGCTTGATGTCAACGGAGTGGGGTATGAGGTTGAAGCGCCGATGTCGACATTTTATCAGCTTGAATCGGCTGGCGACGAAGTGACTATCTTAACGCATATGCATGTTCGAGAAGACGCTCAGCTTCTTTTTGGCTTTGCCACCGAGGCGGAAAGAACACTTTTTCGCACTCTGATTAAGGTTAATGGTGTGGGGGCCAAAATGGGGTTGGGTATTCTATCGGCCATGTCTGTCAATGAGTTTTGCAGCTATGTCGATACCGATGATGTTGCCTCTTTGACCCGAATCCCAGGGGTGGGTAAGAAAACTGCAGAGCGCCTATTAATCGAAATGCGCGACCGCCTTAAACCGGTTATTGAATCGGGTGTGCTTGACTATACACCTGAAAGCAGTGCAGCTGCAACTAAGTCAACAGGGCAAATTGAGAAGCTGCCAAGCTCAATACAACAGTCAGCATCTGATGCATTGGTTGCCTTAGGATACAAAAGTGCTCAAGCTGAAAAAATGGTTGCGGCAGTTTTTGAAGAAGGGTTAACATTGGAAGCCGTTATTAAACGCGCCTTACAAGGGATAAAATTATAGATGATTGAGACGGATCGTATTATTGGTAGTCAGGAAACTGAAGACGATATTTACACTGTGCCGACCGTCCGTCCGCAGCAGATTAATGAGTATATTGGTCAAGAAGCGGTTCGAGAGCAGCTGCAGCTTTCAATGGATGCTGCCAAAATGCGTGGCGAGTCATTAGACCACGTCTTACTCTATGGCCCTCCAGGGCTTGGAAAAACCACGCTTTCTAATATTATCGCCCAAGAAATGGGAGTGACCCTGAGACAAACGTCGGGTCCTGTGATTGAGAAACCGGGGGATCTAGCGGCTATTTTGACGCGTTTAGAACCTCACGACGTTTTATTTGTTGATGAAATTCACCGTCTGAGTCCGATTGTGGAAGAGGTGCTTTATCCGGCAATGGAAGATTATCAAATCGATATTGTGATTGGAGAGGGGCCGGCGGCACAAAGCGTCAAAATCGACATCCCTCCCTTTACCTTGGTCGGCGCGACGACAAGAGCGGGGTTGTTAACCTCTCCATTACGCGATCGTTTTGGTTTGGTGCAGCGCCTTGAGTTTTATAGTCATGACGAATTAACCCAAATTGTTCTACGCTCTGCTAATATCCTCGGTATGCACGCAGAGCTGGAAGGTGCTCAAGAGGTCGCCAGACGCTCAAGAGGGACGCCTCGAATTGCCAACCGCTTGCTTCGTCGAGTCAGAGACTTTGCTCAAGTTAAAGGAGATGGCGTAATTACACCTAGTATTGCCGATTCAGCGTTGAACTTGTTAGAAGTCGATCGTTTAGGTCTCGACAAGATGGACAGACGTTTTTTAGAGAATCTAATTCACAAGTTTGATGGCGGCCCAGTTGGTATTGATAGTTTGGCAACAGCGTTGGGTGAAGAGCGTGGCACTATTGAAGATGTGATCGAACCTTTCCTAGTTCAAGAAGGATTTTTAGTGAGAACGCCGAGAGGTCGCGTTGCAACCAATAACGCCTATAAGCATTTGGACTTTGAACTCCCGAAAGACAATCAGTAGAATACGGATAACGTGATATTTTAGACAAGGTAAATAGACCATGAATGACAGCGACTTAATAGAACTCTTACTTGATGCCAGCCCGGTTGTTCAGGCGGTTATGTTGATTTTGGCATTTATGTCAATTGCCGCTTGGGCGGTTGCCTTGGCTAAGTCGTATCAGATTCGGAAGTTAGCGCGTCAATCATCTAAATTTGAAAAACAGTTCTGGGATACTCAGGAGTTGTCTGGGCTGTACACTCAAGTTGAAGCTAGACGATATGAAGCTTCAGGCGCGGCATTGATTTTTGCCGATGGTTTTAAAGAATTTGTGCGCCTTAAGCAGCAGGGTGTTACCGATGCCACCGACCTGATTGCCGGTTCTCAACGCAGTATGAAAATTGCCTTTACTAGACAGTCTGATCGTTTAGAAAACCATCTATCATTTTTGGCAACAGTCGGTTCTTCAGCACCTTATATTGGTCTGTTTGGAACGGTTTGGGGGGTCATGCATGCTTTCCAATCTTTGGGTAATGTCCAACACGCAACACTGGCAGCGGTGGCACCGGGGATCTCTGAAGCCCTGATTGCAACGGCGATTGGACTCTTTGCGGCGATACCTGCGGTTATCTCGTATAACCGCCTATCGAATAAGGTGGATCGCCTGTTAAGTGAATATGAAAACTTCGCAGAAGGGTTCCTAACGATTCTTCAGCGCCAAGCGCACGCTCAGAAGTAATAATTGAGAGTTGACGTTATGCAAACAGGCTTCCGCAATAACCGACAAAAAAGACGCTTAATGGCAGAGATTAATGTGGTTCCGTACATTGATGTCACCTTAGTGCTGTTAATTATCTTTATGGTCACCGCACCGATTGTTCAGCAAGCGGTCACCGTTGACTTACCTCAGACCCCTGAAATCAAGAAACAAGCCACAGCAGTTACTGAAGAGAATAAGCCTTTTGTGATTACCGTTGATGGCGCTGGTATGTATAAAACCTCTGAGCAGCCCGATATTATTTTGGGGAAAAAGGATCTTGAGGATCTTGTTATTGAAGTGGTGGCTCGCTCACAGCTCAATCAAGAACAGCAGTTTTATATTCAAGGCGACCGTTCGGCACCTTATGGAAAGGTGGTTCACCTGTTTGTGTTATTAAAAGCCAACGGTGTGGATAACGTCTCCTTAATGACTGAACCTGAACTGGTGGAATCCTAATGCTAGCCTTTATTAAAAGACACCCCATTTCTGTTTCCTTGTCGATTGTGCTTCATATTCTAGTGGTAGGATTCTTTACTTATCAGTGGAAAGATTCCGATGCTATTAAGGTCTCTTTGACAGGAGAAAAAGTTGATAGCATTAAAGAGATTACCCAGGTGGCTCGCAATGAACCATTAGAGCCAATGAAGACCTTTGCCGTTGATTCATCTCAAGTGCAAGAGCGGTTGGAAAAGATTAAGGCTGAACAGGCACAGAGAAAACTTGAACAGCAGAATCTCAAAAAGCTAACCCAGCAAGAAAAAGAGCGTTTAAAACAGCTTCAGAAAAAGCAAGCGGCTGAAAAAGCCAAAGCTGAAAAGGCCAAAAGACTGGCTGAAAAAGAGAAAAAGAAAGCCGAAGCACAACGCAAGAAAACCGAGCAAGCCAAACAGCAAGCCAAACGTGAAAAAGAGAAGGCTGAAGCGGCTCGCAAAAAGGCTGAACAAGCCAACAAAGTGGCCGCTGAAGCAGAGAAACGTAGTCAGCAAGAAAAAGAGAAAGCCAAGCAAGCAGAACAGAAACGTATAGCTGAAGAGAAGAAGAAAAAAGAGCTAGAGAAAGAGCTGGCTAAAAAATCGGAAGAGAAAAAAGCTTTAGAAAAAGCCGCAGAAGATGCCAAACGTGAAAAAGACCGTCAAGTAGCAGAGCGCAGGCTTCAAGAACAGTTGGCAAAAGAAGAGGCCGCCAAGCGAGCAGCACAAAAACGCAGATCTCAGCGAGAGACCTATATCTCTTCGATTACTGCTAAAGTTAAAGATAACTGGCGCACGCCAGCGAGGATTTCGCCGAATGCACAGTGTGATTTAAAAATTACGCAATCATCAAAAGGTATGATTACTAGCGTAAATGTCACCAACTGTAATAAAGAAGCGACCCGTCAATTCCAGCAGGCCGCAGAAAAAGCAGTCTACCGAGCAGAACCGCTACCAGCACCCCCGGTACCAGAGCTGTTTGAGCGTGTGATTACATTTGAATTTAAACCTTAAAGCTAATCGATAATAAGGGTGGCTACATTGAGTTTTGTTAAACAGTTAAAAGGCGTAAAAGCAGCCCTGATGACGGCCGCTTTATTTATGGTTTCTCTTCCTGCATGGTCGGAGTTAACCATTGAGATTAACGAAGGTTATGAAAATGCTTATCCCATCGCTATCGTGCCATTTGGTTACGGCGATTTAAAAACCTCTCCAAACTCACCTAAAACTGAGATGCCGGTGGATGTGGCCTCTGTGATTGCAGCCGATTTGAGAAGAAGTGGGCACTTTAAACCGATCGCCTCTTCTAACATGCCTGCTTTACCGCATGAACCCGAGCAAGTTGATTTCTCTGAGTGGCGTCCTCTGGACGTCGATAATATGTTGATTGGTAAGCTTATCCATGAAGGCAATGGCCTCTATCAAATTGATATGCGCTTTATGGATGTGTTGCGTAAGAAGCAATTGATTGGTAAACGTTGGACTGGGATTAAAAAAGAAAATCTGCGCCGAGTCGCCCACCAAATTAGCGATTTAATCTATGAAGAATTAACCGGTGTACGAGGGGCATTTAACACTCAAATTGCCTATGTTACCTTGCGCAAAGTGGGTAAGAAACGTTTGTATACCTTAGAGATTTCTGATGCGGATGGTTATAACCCACAGCCGATTCTAAAGTCGAACAAGCCCATTATGTCACCGAGCTGGTCTCCCGATGGTACCCAGTTAGCCTATGTTTCATTTGAATCTGGGCGCTCAAATGTTGTGGTTCAGAGTCTGGATGGTAAATACCGCAAAGTCGTGGCAAACTACAAGGGGATTAACGGTGCGCCTGCTTGGTCTCCCGATGGCAAGAAGCTCGCCCTAACCCTGTCTAAAGGGGGGAGTGCAGATATCTACATCATGGATTTGCAGACTAAGAAATTGCAGCGCCTAACCCGTAACTGGGCGATCGAAACAGAAGCGGCTTGGGCTGGAAATGGTAAGTCACTTTTCTTTAACTCTGATCGAAGAGGCCAGCCGCAGATTTTCCAAGTCTTCCTAGATACGGGTGAAACTCGTCGAGTGACCTTCGAAGGTAAGTACAACGCCAATCCAGAAATTTCGCCAGACGGACGATATATGGCCGTTGTGCATGGCGGTGGTGGCTTCCACATCGGCCTACAAGATTTATATACCAATGACTTTGTCGTTTTAACAGATTCGTTTTTGGATGAGTCCCCGACCTTCTCGCCTAATGGGGAGATGATCCTTTATGCCATGAATCGTGGTGGGCGTGGTGAGTTGGCCGTAGTGGCAATTGATGGTCGAACCTCTCAGACTTTAAAGGTCAAAAATGCAGAGGTTAGAGAGCCTGCATGGGGACCCTACTTAAACTAATTACATGGCGCGTTATGTGAAAACATCACGCCAATCTTTCCGGTTTTGAAAAAGGATTGTTCAATGAATAAATTATCCGCTTTGATTATGATGGGGTCTTTGTCTCTGTTAACTGCGTGTAGCTCAACGCCAGATAGAGGGCCGGGATCGGCAGGCAAAGGCGACTCCGAAGTGACCACAGATACGGCGCCAGGTATCGGTGATAAAGGTGCCAATGGTGAGCAAGTTGAAGTTTTACCTGCTGGACAAGGCGGTGACCCGTCTGGGCAATCGATTGATGGTGGTAAAAGCTTAGATCAGATGAGCATGGTGGATGTCGATACGATTTACGAACCGATTATCTACTTCGCTTATGACCAGTATGAATTGGATGAAGAGGGCACAAAAAATGTCCGCTATCATGCAGATATCCTTGTGGCAAACCCTGGTAAAACATTAATTCTAAATGGCCACACCGATGAAAGAGGGACTTCTGAATACAACCTAGCGCTGGGGGAAAAACGTGCCAAAGCGGTTGCTCAAGCAATGATGTTGTTTGGGGTGTCAGAAAATAGAATCAATATTGTCAGTTATGGTGAAGAGCAACCTGAAATGACGGGTAGTGATGAAGCTTCATGGGCAAAAAACCGTCGAGTCGAAATTGTCATTACTCGATAAAAAACGGTTTGTTTATTCACCTAAATAGCGATCAAGAGCTTGTTAGGCATACAGCTTTATTAGAAAGGAAATTAATTTGAGCGTGCGAAATTCTATGACTACTGGTCTATTAACTGGACTAATGTTAGCGGTCGCTTTGCCTGTAAATACGGCGCAAGCAGCGACCCTTGATCAAAGAGTGAAGCGTCTAGAACGTATGATGGAAAACCCTGTTCTGCTGCAGTTAAGCCGTAGGCTCGGTGAGCAACAGCGAGAGATTCAAACGCTTCAAGACGAAAATGATCGATTAAAAAGGCAGCTTGAGCAGTTTAAAAAAACTCAAAATCAGCGCTATGCTGAGACTGATGAGCGTTTGAGCCGTATTGAGGGGACTGAGCCAAAATCTATCCCTGAAACTTCTGGACAAGCTAAAGCTTTAGAGCAAACGCCAACAGCCGTTTCCCCTTCTATTTCTAAGCCTGCTGTTGTGACCCAGCCAGGCAAAGAAAAGCTTCCCTCAGTAAAGCCGCCGCTAGAAAAACCACTGCTGGGCAATGAATTAGCTGACAAAATGCAACCTAAACTTAGTCAGCCAACCGCTGCTTCGATTGGCAATAGCGAAACCGAGAAAACGAGGACTGAAAAAGTTGAACTTCAGGCGGTAAAAGCAGGGGAGTTAGAAACTCAACAATCTGAGGCAGTTAATCAAAAGCCTATTAAGACAGCGGCGGCAACGGATGTTGAAAAGTTACAATACAAACAGGCTTTTGCACTGATGAGAGAGTCTAAATACACTGAGTCTATTGTTGCCTTTGAGAAGTTCTACAATAGCTACCCTAAAAGTGAGTTATCGAGTAACGCCGCTTACTGGGCGGGTGAAGGCTATATTATTCTGAACAAGCCACAAAAAGCACTCGGTTCATTTATGAAAGTTTTGATCGCTTACCCGGGCTCTCCAAAAATTCCCGATGCAACCTTGCGCGCTGGTGACAGCCATGATTTATTAGGTAATAAAGAGAAGGCGCAGACACTTTACCAGCAGGTAATTGATTTGCGACCTCATAGTCGTGCAGCCAAAAATGCCAGAAAACGTTTAGCGAAATAGTTGTTTTTGTATGAGTACTACAAGTTCTTCCTCTGATTCACCTCGGGCCGTTATTCTCCTCTCTGGAGGCTTGGATTCAGCCACTGTTCTAGCACTGGCTAAGGCGCGTGGTTTTGAATGTCACACGATTAGCTTTGATTATGGACAGCGTCATCGAGCAGAGTTAAATGCCGCTCAAAAACTCTCAACCTCGATGGGGGCAAAATCGCATAGAGTGATGAATGTAGATATGACCGCCATAGGTGGGTCTGCATTGACCGATCAGTCGATTGATGTCCCTGTTGAAGGTGTCGAGAAAGATGAAATTCCTATCACCTATGTGCCCGCTCGCAATACTGTCTTTATGTCTTATGCTCTGGCCTTGGCAGAAGTGTTAGAAGCGCTTCATCTTTTTATTGGCGTCAATGCTGTGGATTACTCCGGATACCCTGATTGTCGTCCAGAATACATCGATGCCTATGAAAAAATGGCTAATTTGGCGACAAAGGCCGGCGTTGAAGGCCACAGGTTAAAAATTGAAACTCCGCTCATCGACTTAACTAAGGCAGAAATTATCCAGTTAGGCGTCAAAAACGGTGTGGATTATAGTCTTACGGTGTCCTGTTATCAGGCCGATGAGGATGGCCGAGCATGTGGTGTTTGCGACTCTTGTCGTTTGAGAAAACAAGGCTTTAAAGACGCAGGTTTACCTGACTCGACACGCTATCAGTAGAGGCTTTATAAAACTGAAATTATTTGGCAAATAATTGGTAAAAAAGCTTGCAAGGATTAAACAGGATTGTATAATACGCCCCATTCCAAGCGGGTCGTTAG
>CAZJPO010000010.1:0-24669 GCA_964547865.1 uncultured Thiosulfatimonas sp. | reverse complement strand
TGGCTATGCGTGAAGACGGTTTTGAAACCATTATGGTTAACTGTAACCCTGAAACGGTTTCAACAGACTACGACACTTCTGACCGCTTGTATTTTGAGCCATTGACGCTTGAAGACGTGTTGGAAATTGTTGAAGTGGAACAGCCGAAAGGGGTGATTGTTCAGTATGGTGGCCAAACGCCATTGAAACTGGCTCGTGATCTAGAAGAAGCGGGTGTGCCGATTATCGGAACGTCTCCAGAGTCAATTGACTTGGCGGAAGACCGTGAACACTTCCAACAAGTCTTAAATGATCTTGATCTGCTTCAGCCGCCAAATAGAACGGCGAGTAGTGTCGATCAGGCAGTGATTCTCGCGAATGAAATTGGCTATCCTTTAGTTGTGCGTCCTTCTTATGTATTAGGTGGCCGCGGTATGGAGATTGTCTATGCCGAAGCGGATCTAGTGCGCTACATGGAAGCGGCCGTTAAGGTTTCAAATGATTCACCAGTTTTGCTAGATCGTTTCTTGGATGATGCGGTTGAGTTGGATGTGGATGCAGTTTGCGACGGCGATAAAGTCGTTATCGGTGGAATTATGGAGCACATTGAGCAGGCGGGTATCCACTCGGGTGACTCGGCGTGTTCACTGCCTCCATATAGTATTTCTGAATCGATTCAAGACCGTGTTCGCGATCAGGTTGAAAAAATGGCCAAAGCACTGGGTGTGGTCGGTTTGATGAATACCCAGTTCGCGATTAAGGGTGATGATATTTATGTTCTAGAGGTGAACCCACGAGCTTCACGTACGGTACCATTTGTTTCAAAAGCGATTGGTAATCCATTGGCGAAAATTGCGGCTCGTTGTATGGTAGGTCAAAAACTGGCTGATCAAGGTTTTGTCGATGAGGTTCGTCCAGAGCACTTCTCTGTTAAAGAAGCCGTCTTCCCATTCATTAAGTTCTTGGGCGTAGATCCTATTCTAGGGCCAGAGATGAAATCTACAGGTGAAGTTATGGGTATCGGTGAAAGTTTTGCTGAAGCCTATTCTAAAGCTTCTTTAGCTGGTGGTACGGTACTTCCACAGTCAGGTAAAGCCTTCTTGAGTGTTCGTAAAGCGGATCGTGTCAAAGTGATTGAGCTTGGCCAAAAATTGATTGCACGCGGCTTTGATATTGTGGCGACACGCGGCACGGCGAAGTCGTTGCAAGAAGGTGGTGTTGAGTGTGAAATTGTCAACAAGGTAACCGAAGGGCGTCCAAATATCGTCGACTCAATTGTCAATGAAGAGATTGATTTGATTGTGAATACTTCTGATGGTTCGGTCAGTATTCAAGATTCATCGAGTATTCGCCGTGAAGCCTTGATACACAAAACCTGTTACACCACGACTATTGCGGGCGCGTTCGCAATGGTGGCCGCAATGGATCATATTGAAGAGAAAACGGTGACTCGCTTACAAGATATCCACTAAATCTTAGAGTGACACCTACACGCCAAAGTGCGATGAGATCGGCTTTGGCGTTTTTCGTTATTTATCATTACTCGTAAATAATCATACGAAGAGATGTTAGAAGAAGGTTTTATTATGCAAAAACATCCAATGACAAAAGAAGGTGCAGATGCCCTTCAAGTAGAGTTAAACAAGCTTAAGAAAGAAGATCGTCCTCGCATTACTGAAGCGATTGCAGATGCACGTGAGCACGGCGACTTAAAAGAGAATGCGGAATATCACGCTGCCCGAGAACAACAGGGGTTAGTTGAAGCGCGTATCAAACAAATTGAAGGTGTATTGTCTCACGCTCAAGTCATCGATGTGACTAAGTTGCCACAGACAGGCAAAGTGGTTTTTGGGGCAACGGTTAGTGTTCTGAATGTTGATACAGATGAAGAGCTGACTTACAAAATCGTCGGCAATGATGAGGCGGATGTGGCTCACAATAAGATTTCAGTGAACTCTCCTATTGCCAGAGCCTTGATTGGTAAAGAAGATGGCGATGAAGTGATTGTTCAGGCACCGAGCGGTAATATCGATTACGAAATCGTTGAGATTCAATATATATAGGTAAAAATGAATTTACATCGAATACCTTGTGGTTGGTTAAAAATTGAAGTGAATAAGTGGTGATAAAATTACCTTATAAGCATTTCATTATTTTCTAATCTCTTTCGGTGGATTTAAGCTTGCAATTTTGTAACAAAAACGTCAGAATTGTGCCGTTGAACATATTAAGTAGGAAACTTCGGAGTTTAATATAATGAAAGAGTTAACAGTAAAAGCATTATTTGTTTCTGCGCTAGCAGCCCTTTCGCTAAACGTACAAGCGATGGATGATGTATATGGTAAGTGCATCGCTGATGCTGAAAAAGTAATTGAACTAGGCCGTGAAGGTGGTTCAGAAAAAGCGGAAGCATTCGAACAGACAACTTCTGTTTCTGATTGCATGGCAGAGCTTCTAAAAATTGAAGCAAAGTATGGTGACAAAACTAAAGGTCTAAATCCTTCTTCAGTAATGACTCCAGAAGATCGTGCTAAGTGGGCTAAACTATTTGATGCTGTTGATGCTAAACAGTACAAAGGTGTTCCATACCTACAAGCTGTATACTACCGTTAATTGGTGGTTTAAAGCCTAGAAAAAAGCCGGTCTAAGACCGGCTTTTTTGTTTTTGAAGTATTGAAAGTGAATGAGTGATGAGCAAGAATTTATTTGAAGCCGCCTATCAGTGTTTGATGGAGTCTAACCTAGATACTAAGGTGAAAATGTTGGATGGTCTTTTAGAAGATTGGACCAATGATGCGTTTGAATTCACGCCTACAAAAAGTATTGAACGCATTCCTGATCCTGGTAGACCTGAAAAACCGACTTTAGTACCACCGAAAGACCTGCCTAAAAGGGGCTTGGGCACCAAGGAAGGCCACGCCGCTCTGATGCATTCAATCGCCCATATTGAGTTTAATGCGATTAACTTGGCCTTAGATGCAGTATATCGTTTTCAGGATATGCCCAAGCGCTACTATCTTGATTGGCTCGGTGTGGCCGGAGAAGAGTCTTACCACTTTCAAATGATTCGCGAGCAGTTATTCCATTTAGGTTATGAGTATGGAGATTTTCCAGCGCACAATGGCCTGTGGATGACAACTTATGACACTGACCACGACTCATTAGTGAGAATGGCATTGGTACCGAGAACACTGGAAGCACGCGGCCTTGATGTGACACCACCCATGATGGCCAAACTTCGTGCAGTAGGCGATAAACGCGGGGTGGAAATCCTTAAAATTCTACTGCGTGATGAAATTGGTCATGTTGAAGTGGGTACACGCTGGTTCAGATATTTATGTGAACTGAGAAATCTAAACCCTTTTAATACCTTTCAGGCGGTGATTGAAGAGTATCATCACGGTGATTTAAGAGGACCGTTTAATTATGAAGCACGAGAGAAAGCTGGTTTTTCTGAAGAAGAGATCAATTGGTTGAAGACGCTTTAATCCAACAGTTAATAATATGCAAAAACAAACAAATTACTTACCCGAGCATCACAAGTTAAAAGTGCAGTTGCGATATCGACTGGCAATAGAACGTTTTGGACTGCAACCTCAAGCTCTGTTTTGGAGCAGTCGAGAAATACAGGAAAAGCGTTTTGAAGTGCTGATGGAGGTTCTGAGTAAACCTAGATTGATGTCAAAACAACCCTGGCGCCTTTTGGATGTGGGCTGTGGTTTTTCGGATCTGTCTAATTTTCTGAATCGCAACGGTTATTTTCCGGAGTACTTAGGTCTTGATGTTTCCAGTGACGTGCTTCAGGGGGCAAGGGAACTCTATAAGAACGTTAATCTTCAACAGGGCGAATTGATTGAACTGCAATATCCGGATAATGAATTTGATTATGTGATGCTGTCGGGAACTTTGAGTGAAGTCATCGACACTCAGCTAAATGAATATACCATTCACCACCTAGATAGTGATGGCAGTGAATCGATCACAACGGGAAAAGATGACCCTTATGCAATGTATTTGATTGAGGAAATGTACAGAGTGAGTTCAAAGGGGGTGGCTTTTAATTTACTTGATGCCAGACACGCTTGGAACCAAAACAGTGATGATTTACAGTGTTTTTTCCCGCACGAAATTGTAGAGTTTTGTCAGGTTTTTGCTGATAAGGTGGAATTGATAGAGGGTTATTTAGAGAATGACTTTACTATTTTTCTGCACAAGAAGTCTTTGAGTAAAGGACTGACTTAAAAGGACTGACATAAAAGCGCAGCTATAAAGGATAACTATGTCACCACGATTGAGGTTTGGCATTGACTTGGGCGGTACCAAAATTGAAATTATTGGATTAGAATCCGGTGATTCGGGTCAGTCTGATCAGGTCTATCAAAAACGTGTTTTAACACCTAAAGGCGATTACTCGGCGACTCTGGAGATATTAGTCGAATTGGTTCTTGAAGCTGAAAGCGTCTTAAAAAAAGTTGGCACGATCGGTATCGGTATTCCAGGGGCAATTTCTTCTAGAACTGGGCGGATTAAAAATGCCAATTCGACTTACCTAATTGGAGAAGATCTCAAAGGCGATCTAGAAAAACGCTTGGGTCGCCAAATTGGTTTAGCGAATGATGCCAATTGTTTTGCCTTGTCAGAGGCGACAGATGGCCATGCTAAAGGAGCAAAGGTTGTTTTTGGTGTCATTATTGGAACGGGCTGCGGCGGTGGAATTGTGGTCGATGGCCAAATTCTCAATGGTGTTAATGCCATTGGTGGTGAGTGGGGGCATAACCCGCTGCCTTGGATGTCTTCTACCGATGTGGCCATGCCATGTTACTGTGGTTTAGAGGGCTGTAATGAAACCTTTTTATCAGGGACCGGTTTTCAGACGCATTTTTTTGCCAAAACAGGTGAGCAACTCTCAGCCCAGCAGATTGTGCAGCGAGCTGTGTCTGGTGACCAGCTTGCTCAAGAACATTTAGATCAATATGTGATTTGGCTAGCCAAGGGGTTGGCCAGTGTGATAAACCTCATTGATCCTGATGTGATTGTGTTAGGAGGTGGTATGTCGAACATTGAATACCTATACAGCGAAGTCCCTAAAATATGGCACAAATGGGTCTTTAGTGACCAGGTAGATACCAAATTAGTCGCACCCAAATATGGAGACTCTAGCGGAGTCCGAGGTGCGGCATGGTTATAAAGTAAAGTATGGAAAAAGTAATGCAGAATATTGAAACCTTAGAACAGCTTGATGAATTAAAGCAGACTGAAGAAGGGCTTTTGATCTTATTTGGTGGCAAGGACTGTAATGTCTGCCACTCCATTAAGCCAAAGCTGATTGAGTTGATGGAAGAGCACTATCCAAAAATCAAGTTGGAGTATGTTGACTGTCATGTCGTGACTGATATTTGTTCACAAAACAGTATCTTTTCTTTGCCAACTCTCCAAGTCTATTTCACGGGGCAGCGCTTTATTGAAGAGGTGAGAAGCTTTAGTCTACAAAAAGTCATGCAAGACTTGGAAAGACCTTACTCTATGGTGTTTGCAGACTAATCAAAGCACTAGCGTTTACCATCCCCGCCCGCTTTGGTTAATAGGATATCCAGCCAGCGGTTAGGTAGCAATCGTTTGAGGTAGGCAAAAACAATGGTGGGCACCGTGACTCTATAGCGGATTTTCGCTCGACGACTTTTTAGGGCGTGGTGCACAGCTTTACTAACTGCTTCAGGCCCAAGTGTGAAGGGCGCGCTTGGCCCTTCGGTTTCAAGTCGGTCAATCATTGACTGATAGTTATCGCGATGGGCGCTATTATCTTTATCAATCCATTTTAAGAACTGTTCATAGGCATTTTTTCTAAAGCTCGACAGAATCGGTCCCGGTTCAACTAAGCTAACTTGAATATTATCCTGCTTAACCTCCAGTCTCAAAGTATCTGCAAAGCCCTCAATAGCAAATTTGCTGGCATTGTAAGCGCCGCGATACTGCATAGCGGCAAAACCTAAAATAGAGCTGTTATAGATAATTTTGCCGTGTCCCTGTTTACGCATGATTTTGACCACCGCATTGGTCAGTTCCTGAGTCCCAAAAACATTGGTTTGAAATTGATAGGTCATGGCATCTCGAGACAGGTCTTCTACGGCACCGGGAAGACCAAAAGCGCCATTGTTGAACAGAGCGTCTATTGTGTTATCAGTGGCTTCTAAAATATTTGTTAAAGCTTGGTTGATAGACTCACTGCTGGCCAGATCGAGTTGAAAGCAAGTAAAGCCTTCCTCAGACAATTTTGTGACATCTTCCTGTTTTCTAGAGGTGGCAATGACTTGGTAACCTAAGTCTCTCAAATAGTGTGCGCAGTGATAACCGATACCGGTAGAGCAACCAGTAATTAGAATGTTGGCGGGGGGGAGAATTTGTTGTTTCATAGCCATTCGTCCAATAGTAGGGTGAGTTGCTATGGATTATAAAGAAAAACGGCCTCATTAAGAGGCCGTTTTTATCGGATTAGCAAACGAGGCTTAACTTTGTTGTTGAGCCTGTGCTTCGGCAAGATCTTTGTGAACTTTTTCCATGTCCAAATCCATTAGCTGCCCGATACCTTCTTCAAGCGCGCTGCCAGGAATCGCTCCAGGATTTGAGAAAACGACAATCTTCTCACGCATAAAGACGAGTGTTGGAATTGAACGAATTTGGAACATACCTGCTAGCTCTTGTTCTTCTTCAACGTTTACTTTACAGAATTTAATATCAGGATATTTTTCTGAGATTTCTTCAAATACTGGGCCAAACTGTTTACATGGACCACACCATTCAGCCCAAAAGTCGAAAATAACGATGTCATTATTTTCAATTGTGTCTTCAAATTGATCTGTTTTTAGATTAACTACAGCCATTTTTATTCCTTGGTTAGAGGGAAGGGTTTCCACCTTCCGTTAGTAATGCTGGGTTGAGATATTGTTTTAATGTGGATTCATCAAGATCGGTCATTTCCATGGCTACATCCAGTACAGGACGGCCAGATCGATAAGCTTCTTTTGCAATCGCAGCCCCTTTCTCGTAACCGACGACTGTGTTTAGAGCGGTAACCAAAATAGGGTTTACATCCAATGCTTTCTGGATATGGGCTTGATTGACCGTGAACCCTTTGATTGCTAAGTCAGCTAGTTGTATAGAGGCAGATGCTGCAATTTCAATGCTTTGCAGTAAATTTTTTGCCACCATTGGGAGCATGACGTTCAATTGAAAATTGCCTGATTGAGCGCCAATGGTAATGGCGGTGTGGTTCCCCATTATCTGTGCGGCAACCATGGCGGCCGATTCAGGGATGACCGGGTTGACTTTACCAGGCATAATCGAGCTGCCCGGTTGCAGAGCAGGGAGCTGAATTTCCCCTAAACCAGCAAGCGGGCCTGAGTTCATCCAGCGTAAGTCGTTGGCAATTTTCATAATACTGGCCGCCAATACGTTTAATTGGCCGCTTAACTCAAGTGCTGTATCTTGTGAGCTCAAACCAATGAATAGATTGTCCATCGGTTCAAATGGTAGAGCTGTAATGGTTGCCAGGTTTGCCGCAACCAAACGGCCGAATTCAGGATCGGCGTTGACGCCTGTGCCAACCGCTGTTCCACCTTGAGGCAGTTTTTGAATGCGTTTTTGGGTGTCAATTAAACGCTCGATGTTATCGTTAATTTGTGCGCGCCAAGCCCCAAGCTCCTGACTGATTTTAATTGGCATTGCGTCCATTAAGTGGGTGCGACCCGTTTTGACAATGTCTGCCAGCTCTTTTTCTCGGTCTTCGATTGTTTCAGTGAGGTGGCGGAGGGCAGGTAATAGGGTTTCTTCAATCGCAATGGCTGCCGCAACATGGATCGCCGTTGGGATGACGTCATTAGAGCTTTGGCTCATATTGAGGTCATCATTAGGATGCACTGGCGTACCGGTTAGTTTTTCTGCCAGAGTTGAAAGCACTTCATTTGCGTTCATATTGGTACTGGTACCAGAGCCTGTCTGGAAAATATCAACTGGAAATTGATCGTAATAACCGCCTTGAATGACCTCTTTAGCAGCGGCTTGAATCGCTTCTGCTTTTTCTTCACCCATCAAGCCGAGTTCACGGTTGCTGTCTGAACAGGCAAATTTGACATAGCATAATGCTTGAATAAAAGCTTTCGGCAGAGGAATTCCGCTGATAGGAAAGTTATTAATTGCTCGTTGAGTTTGTGCGCCATAAAGTGCATCAATTGGCACTTCTAATGCGCCCATGCTGTCGTTTACAGTTCGGGTTTTTGTGTTCGTTGTGTTTGTCATTTTTTTATATCGACTGGAGTGTGTTTTTTGAGTGTTCGAGTTAAGTCAAATCGTTTGGTTTATTGAGCGCTGATAACCTGGGAGCGAGTAGTAAACCGGATGATTCTTATTGACCGTTGGTTTATAAGTGACGAATTTGGTGTATTTTACGCTGATTGTGGAAAAAAATATAGCAAATACAGTCTGCTACTGTTTTTTTCAAAGTGAATTTGTTTTGGTTTTTTATCTCAACTCTTGCACGGGGTATTATTTAAATTAGATGATGAGTTTAGTACACTACAATCAGCCATTTCTTAGGATAACCGACGATGATATTGCCACCTGAATACCAAAAGCTGGTCTCTGATAATTTGTTCTCTCAGGGCTTGTGGTGGAGTTTGCAGCCAAGTCAAGGCCAGATGGTCATGCAACTGTCAGGTGCCCTAGAAAAACTGGTTGGCAAAAGAGTTGAGTCTTTAGAGAGCTTCGTGGGTCGTGAAACCTCAGAAAAACTGCTACAAAAAATAGATGAGATTTATCAGGATTGCCACCCTGATAATGGAGAGGCTTACCAAGCCATCACTTCTGGTCACTGTCTGTTTAGTTTTGTCAGTGAAGTGGATACAACAGCCGGAAAACAGTGTTTTCAAAATCAGCTTAACCTTTATTTTAATGATAAAACGCCACTTTTTTTGGTGGCTTGCAGCCCGTTAAATGACTTACAGTTTTTGGATGGCAGCAAGCCACAGATGAAAAACGGCAAGGCTCTGCTCAAACACTCTAATACCTATAGTCATACCTTTAGTCACCACTCTCGTTTTTTGGCAATGTTAAGCCATGAATTACGTTCACCATTACTCAGCATGAACAGTAGTGTCCAACAACTGCTGAAAGAGCCTGAGGGAGGGAATGATATAAGAGAGCGTTTAAAAACAATATATTCCTCGTCTGAGCAATCCTTATATTTAATCAATGATATTTTGACCTATACTCAGCTTGAATATGATGGCCTGAAGCTAAACCCTGTTTTAACCCCGATCGATGAAATTATTGAGAGAGCTAGGGCTCAAGCCCAGCCGGTTGCCGATGAAAAGCAGGTCAGCTTAGAGATTGAATCTTCAGCCACTAGTCAAAACGTGATGGTCGATTCAACAAGGTTGACCCAGGTGCTAACCAACCTTGTCATTAGCGTAATCAAGTTCACCACTGAGGGCAATGTAAGACTGGTCTTGGTCGATAAAGGGGCGCAAGAGTTTGTTTTTAAGGTTCAGCATAGTGGTGACGGCATTGATACCGAAAACATGGATAATATTTTTGAGCCATTTGCTCAAATAGAGTCACAAAATGTTCAGGCTAAGCAGCCTTTTTGGGGGGCCGGCCTTGCGCTTTATGTTGCACAACAGTTGGTTTCATTAATGGGCAGTCATATAAAAGTGACCTCAGAAAAATCACTCGGTTCAGAATTTAGTTTTTCCCTTAATCTTCAAGCGTTAGATAGCCCGTTTTCTGAGAAAAATGATTTAACACAGGAGAGTGAGCGTGCAGTAGCTGTTGAAATGCCCGAACCTTCTGATTCTTTTGAGCCTTCACGTGATTCTTCTTTGAGCACGAATTCGTTTGATCAGCCGCTACAAATTTTGATTGCCGATGATTCAGATATCAACCGTATGGTTTTAGAGGGCTATTTGGTCGATTTGAACTGTGAAGTCAAGGAGGCAAGAGATGGCGAGGAGGCGTGGACCTTAATACAGAAAGTTGATTTTGACTATATTTTATTAGATATTCAAATGCCTTATATGGATGGTACTGAAGTCGCTTCACGACTTAATAACTATTGTCAATCTGGTGGACAGCCTCGTTTAAAAGGGGTGTTTGCAATCACAGCAGGAGGCGAGATCGTTAAATCAGAAACGACGAATTCAGATTCAACAGACTACTTTGATTTGTGGTTGTTTAAACCTGTGACAAAAAAACAGGTTCTTGAAGCTTTGGAGCTTAACTTTCGCGGTGTGGGGGCCTCTACGACCTCTAAGAATATAGAGGGACTAGGATCTGAAAATGCAAAGAACCATAAAGATGATTACCAGCCTGTTATGAGAGATGTGCCATCCAGTTTTCATCACCTTTTAATACCATTTATAAATGAAGTAACGTCTAAGCTTTCAGAAATGTCTGCAATGAGTGCTGTAGGCGATACAAATTCTGTTTCGAAAGCTGCCCACTATCTAAAAGGTAATGCCATGCTCTTTCAGCTCATCCCTATGGTAGATATGCTTAAAGTGATTGAAGAAATTCAGGAATCATCAGAGGGCGATAAGCAGAATACCGACAAGGTTGACGATTCTAGACATAAGAAAACGATTGATGTGTTGCAAAAAATTGGATTAGCCATAAAAACCCTTGAGAAGTCTGTGCCTATTAGTGATAATATGACTCAATAAGAAGTATGAATATTTATTTAAAATAAACATAGAAATAGAACAATTTTAGAGTAGTAATAATATGTCTGAAAAAATCACCGTTCTTCTTGCTGAAGATCACGCACTAGTTCGAGCTGGATTCAAATCAATCCTTGAAGCTGAAAATGATATCGATGTGGTTGCGGAGGCAGAAGATGGCCTTGAGTGTTTGGAATTGATTAGAGCAAAATCACCCAATGTTGTGTTGCTTGATTTATCAATGCCGAAACTGAGTGGGGTGAATGCGATTACTCATATTCAAAAACGTTACTCCGATACTAAAGTGATTGTTCTCACCGCTGCTGAAACTGTCAATGTATGGCGTGAAGTGCTTGAAATGGGAATCGATGGAATTGCGATGAAATCAGTTTCACCTAAAGAGCTAGTCAGTGGGATTCGGGGTGTAATGCAGGGTGAAACATTTATTCATTCTGAGATCCAGCCTATTCTTGAAGCGGAATCAGGGTTGAATAACAAACGTTTGTCAGTCCGTGAGAAGCAGGTTGTAAAACTGGTTGCAGAAGGTTATAAAACCAAAGAAATTGCTGAAATGTTAGAAATCAGTGACCGTACTGTTTCAAAGCACCGTGAAAACCTAATGACTAAAATGGGCATTACTTCAACGGCCGAGCTAACTAACTATGCAAACGAGTCAGGGTTGACAAAGGTACGTTTAGAAGAGATTGAGTAATTTGTTTTAATCAAACTACCCAACATAAAAAGGCGATCATAAGATCGCCTTTTTTATTTGTTAAAGGGGTGTTAAGTTACTGAAAAGTCGGTTTATGCAGGTTCAACCAAGCTGGCAAGAAACTCTTTCTCAAAGTTTTGCATACCAGATTGAACGAGGTCAAAGGTGCTGGCGATATTTTCAGCAATCGGGCCTTCAAGCACTTTTAAATCACTCAGAATACCTTTTGCTTCATCAAACCCCTGTTGCAGACCGCCACCCACAACCTCCATAAAATGATTCATCAAAGCTTCGCCTTCAAGTTCGGGGTGAGCGTTTTGGAAGCCACTAAAGAATCCTGTGGCGCCTTCAACAATTCGTTTAGCAGTGTTTTCAGGTGTCCAATACTCCATGCCACCCTGTTCTTGTAGGGCTTCTTCACTAATGGGTTTGAAGCCAGGCATATTGGGGTTTTGAATTTGTTCACCGTCTTCACTTACTGAGGGAGCATAATTAGGCATTTGCGCCATTAAGATTTCATTTAGTTTTTCAATGGCGGATTGATAGGTTAATTTGAGCGAGCTCTGCTCGGTCTGTTGACCATCGCCAAACAGGTGAGAAACTAAACTGGCTTGGCGCTCAATTCTAATATCTGTTTTACTCATTTCTTGAACGGATTGCTGTGCAGAGGTAACGCCTTGAGCCGATTTATCTCCAACCTGATTGGAGAGCGTTTGTTGGATCGACTGAAAATGTAATTTATCCAGTTTTTGATAAGCTTGGATTGCGCCTAAGTTTTTGCTGTCTATAGTCATGATTCATTACCCCTGAATAGAATGCTTCAATAACTTTATCGGCCGAAAAAAATAAAACTTTAGAGGTAATTCCAATTTACCCATTAAAAATGAACGTGAAATAGGATTGTTTCAAAATATATAAAACTAAGCTATTGATTGCGCAGTGAAAGCTGAGAAAAAAGGCCTGAATCCTGTTATGATTTGCGCTAAATTTTTTCAGAATAATAAGCACATATAAAGCAGAGCATAATATGGAACTCAACCCTATCTACACCCGAATCCAGGATTATCAAAAACGTACTGAGATTCTTAGGGGGTATCTTTGACTATGAGGTCAAAGCCGAACGCCTAGAAGAAGTTACCAAAGAGCTAGAACTACCTGATATTTGGAATAACCCAGAACAAGCTCAGGCCTTGGGAAAAGAAAAGGCAACCCTAGAAAATATTGTCTCGACAATTGAAGATTTAACCTCTGGTACCGAAGCCACTCAAGAGTTACTTGAGTTAGCCGAGATGGAAGAAGACCAAGAAATGGTTGATGAAGTTGTTTCTGAATTAGATGAGATGGGCGCTCGTCTAGATAAGCTCGAATTCCAACGCATGTTTTCCGGTGAGATGGATGCCAATAACGCTTATCTGGAAATTCAATCGGGTTCTGGTGGTACCGAAGCTCAGGATTGGGCCAATATGCTCTTGAGAATGTATTTACGTTGGGCAGATAGTCACCAATTTAAAGCTGAAATTACAGAAGCATCGGCTGGAGATGTCGCAGGAATTAAAGGGGCAACCGTTCATATTAAAGGTGATTATGCCTATGGCTGGTTGCGCACTGAGTTAGGCGTTCATCGGTTAGTTCGAAAGTCTCCTTTTGATTCCAATGCAAAACGCCATACCTCTTTTGCTTCAGTCTTTATCTCGCCAGAAATAGATGATAGTTTTGAAGTTGATTTGAATATGGGCGATATTCGTGTTGATACCTATCGTGCCAGTGGTGCGGGTGGTCAGCACGTTAATAAAACCGATTCAGCGGTTCGTCTGACTCACTTGCCAACTAACACGGTGGTTCAGTGTCAGAACGGTCGTTCTCAACATCAAAACAAAGCCGAAGCGATGAAACAGTTACGCGCCAAGCTTTACGAGATAGAAATGCTGAAAAGAAGCTCGGAAAAACAAGAGCTGGAAGAGTCAAAATCGGATATCGGTTGGGGCAGTCAAATTCGCTCCTATGTACTTGATTCTGGGCGAATTAAAGACTTGAGAACCGGTGTGGAAACGGGTAATTGCCAAGCTGTTTTAGATGGTAGCTTAGATCAGTTTATTGAAGCCAGTCTAAAGGCTGGTGTTTAGAGTGCTAAGGGCTTAAAATAAGCCGCAATTTGAAGAGTAGAGAGAAAATTCATGTCAGAATCACAAAAAAATGCGCCTGAAATCGATGAGAATAAAATCATTGCTGAACGCCGTGCAAAACTTCAGGCTCTGAGAGAGCAGGGGCACAGTTACCCTAACTCTTTCCGACGTGATGATCATGCAGAAGATCTGCACTCTCAATTCGATGAAATGACGAAAGAAGCGCTAGCTGAAGCGGAGCCGGTTAGAGTCAAAGTAGCTGGTCGTATGATGCTACGCCGTATTATGGGTAAAGCCAGTTTTGCTACTTTGCAAGACCCTACTGGGCGTATTCAAATCTATGTTACTCGTGATGAACTTCCTGAAGGTTTCTACAACACCCAGTTTAAGAAATGGGATCTAGGCGATATTGTTGGGGCAGAAGGATACCTTTTCAAAACCAATACTGGTGAACTTTCTGTTCATGTTGAAGCGATCGAACTAATCACTAAGTCTATTCGCCCGCTACCGGACAAATTCCACGGTCTACAAGATCAGGAAGCGCGTTACCGTCAGCGTTATGTTGATTTAATTGTGAACCAGGAAAGCCGTGAGACCTTTATGCTGCGTTCCAAAATCGTCCAGCACGTGCGAGACTTTTTGATTCGTAAAGCCTTTATGGAAGTCGAAACGCCGATGATGCACGTCATTCCTGGCGGCGCGACAGCTAAACCTTTCAATACACACCACAATGCCCTAGATATGCCGCTGTTTTTGCGTATTGCACCAGAGCTTTATTTGAAGCGTCTTGTTGTCGGTGGCTTTGAACGTGTCTTTGAAATCAACCGTTCTTTCCGTAATGAGGGACTTTCAACGCGTCATAATCCAGAATTCACTATGGTTGAATTCTATGCGGCCTACACCGATTATCATCAGTTAATGGATTACACCGAAGAGCTTTTGAAAGAGCTGGCTGAGTTGGCAGTGGGTTCAACCAAAGTGCCTTATCAAGGTCAGGAGTTTGATTTTGGTAAGCCTTTCGCTCGTTTGACAATGAAAGATGCCATTTTGCAGTACAACCCTGATGTGACGGCTACACAGTTAGAAGATCTAGACAGTGCTAGAGAAGTCGCTAAATCTCTGCATATTAAGATTCAAGACAGCTATGGCTTAGGTAAAATTCTGACTGAAATCTTTGAAGAGACGGCTGAAGAGAAACTAATGGACCCTACATTTATTACTGAGTATCCAGCTGAAGTCTCTCCACTGGCGCGTCGCAACGATGCAGACCCATTTATCACAGACCGTTTTGAACTGTTTATTGGGGGACGAGAGTTGGCAAATGGTTTTAACGAGTTAAATGATGCCGAAGATCAGGCCGAGCGCTTTAAAGCTCAGGTTGAAGCAAAAGATGCGGGTGATGATGAAGCGATGCACTTCGATGAAGATTATATTACCGCGCTTGAACACGGTATGCCGCCGACGGCAGGAGAAGGGATTGGAATTGACCGTCTGGTCATGTTATTCACTGATTCAGCCTCTATTCGCGATGTTTTGCTATTCCCGCATATGCGTCAGAGCTAATCTAGTAGATTCAACTGATTCTGCAACAAAAAAGCCTCGCAATTGCGAGGCTTTTTTGTTGAGAGCGTTTAGTAATTCAACCTAGGCTGATTACTCTTCTTCTGTCAATTGATAAGGCAAGGGTTCAATTGAAACCTTTCCGCCAGTCTCTGTCGTTAAATCACCTTCAACGGACTCTAGAGGTTTTAGGCTAGTAATGGCTAAACAAAGTGTGCCATTAAGTACGTCAGGACGCGAATTAATGACGGTCATTTTATGTGATCGGTCATTGGAGTCCTTTAGCATGAGTTGGTCACCCGCGGTGAAATCGGCGGCCTCATCTAAATGCAGGCGAAGCATACGCTTAGTCACCTTGCCGCGATAGTGCATTCGGGCAATGACTTCCTGTCCTGGAAAACAGCCTTTTTTGAAGTTAATAGCATCAAACTTGTCCAAGTTAAAAAATTGAGCCACAAATTTTCCACTGACTTCTGAAGTGATGGTTGGCACACCAGCTGCAATGTCTAGCAGTTGCCAGTCATGATTGTTGGTTAAGTCACTATTGTTTTTGATGCTTTTCCAAGCTTCCATCATTTGGGTTGCAGGGCCGAAAAGAGAGTATTTATGATAGGGGCCCGGTACCTTAACCACTAAGATATCTTTCATCTCTTCTACGCCGATCATGCCGCATTCAAAAGTCTCTTTGACCTTGGTGCTCAGACGACGTTGAACGTCGAGGTCACCGAACTCACCAGCAAAACCAATATGAATCAACTGGTCCGAGACATCTTCAACTTGTACATCTGCTCTCATAATAAACATCTGGAGGCGCTTTAAAATGGCTTCGCCAACCGAGTCGTCAAAGCTCAAATAGTAGTTATCCTGATATAAAAAGACTAAAAAATTAGCAAGGACGTTGCCCTGTGGATCACAATAAGCAGAAAACTGAGCTTGTGTTTCTGAGACGTCATTAAGGTCGTTTGTTAGTTGACCCTGTAAAAAGCTCTTTGCTTCACTTCCGGTTACCTTAACTAAGGCTTGATGAGTTAAGCTGGTTAAGACAGGACCATTTTTAATTAAAAATCGTTCGAGTTCAGCCAGGCCGAAGGTACTAATCTTGCCGCTTTCGTCGAATTCAGCATTTAAAGTATTCAAAAAATCAGACCAAATGGGGTCTAAATTGCTGGTAGTGGACATGGTTTTTCCTAATTCTTTATGTGTAGCAGATAATACCCTAGTAATTTCAAAATTCAAATTATCTTGGCGTATTTCTTGCATGTAATGGCATAATAATATCGTAATAAAAAAACAACGGGGTAAAACCAAGGCTTATCCCTTACGAGTTGTTTTGATAAACCGGAGTTAAGCTGTGGCTGATGCTAAACAAGAGTTTTTGACCTTTGTCATTGGAAAAGAAGAGTTTGCTGTTGAAATTCTGAGAGTTCAAGAGATTCGAGGTTGGGAAACCCCAAATCCTCTGCCGAATGTGCCTTCTTATGTTAAGGGAGTGGTCGATCTAAGGGGAACGGTTGTACCGATCATTGATTTGCGTGAAAAGTTTAATTTGCAGGCAAGTTATGATCATACGACGGTCGTCATTGTCGTTCATGTCTTGACTTCACAAGGAGAGCGTATTGTCGGTTTAGTTGTGGATGCTGTTTCGGATGTGCATCAGTTTGACATGGATAAATTGCAGCCGCCACCTGATATTTCAGCTTCACTCGATAGCCAGTACATTCTGGGGCTTACTTCAATCAGAGACAGTCAGGGACAAGGCGCGAGCCAGAAGTTACAAAGTGAAGAAGAACAGGCCAATGAAAAAGACCGCATGGTCATTGTGGTTGACCTTGATAAGCTCTCCTCTGAAGGTCTAATTGATGACATTGTGAATAGTGCGGGCAATATGCCGGCCGGCAATGGTTAGCTTTCTCCAAACCGAAAAAAACCGGCTTTTTGCCGGTTTTTTGTTTAATCAGTCTGCATTATGTTGTGGTTATTCTTCAGAGTAGACAACGCAGTTGCGGTCATTCTCCCAAACGGTAATGCTGTGCATATTGACCAGTGGGGTTTGAATCCGCTTTTGGATCTCGCGGTATAAGTACACCGCAATATTTTCAGCGGTAGGATTGGTTTCCTTAAAATATGGGTGATCGTTTAAGAAACTGTGATCTAGCTCTTTGACAACTTCTTTTGCATGGCGCTTAATCTCTTTAAAGTCAATCACCATTCCAATCTCATTAAGCTTATTACCTGAAACCTGAACTTCGATTTTCCAGTTATGGCCATGCAGTTTTGCACAGTCGCCAGGGTAGCCACGAAGGCTGTGCGCAGAGGCAAAATCGAGTAGAGTTTTTAAAACAAATTGCTGTGCCATGATTTCAGTTCTTGTCTCAAGTTTGTTGTCTTTGTGCTGTGTTTTTTGACACAACAATAGAGGGGCGCAGATTATAACCAATCGCAGGCCTATTGCCTAGTGAAATATTTGCTAACAGTTTGATAAATAATAATATTTATCATTTACCCTGTTTTAGTATTGTCTTTCTGCAATATAGTTAATTAAGCCCGTTAAGAACTCGCTTTGCAAGTTCATGGTTTTTAGGGCTGTGTGTGCCGATTGTATCAGTTCATCGCGATACTGTTTGGCCTGTTCAAGACCCATAATTTTAGGGTAGGTCGATTTATCGAGCTCAAGGTCTCGACCTTGGGTTTTACCCAGTGTTTCAGTATCTGATTCGATATCGAGAATATCATCGTGGACTTGAAAAGCCAGTCCAATAAACTCTCCGAGTTGGGTTAAATCAGACTTAATTTCATCGTAGCGATCAGATGGAACGGCTCCCATCAGCAGGGCGCACTGAATTAAAGCCCCAGTTTTTAGAAGGTGGAGCTGTTTGAGTTTTTCGATCTCAATCACTTTCCCTTCTGCTTCGATATCCATGACTTGGCCGAGAATCATGCCATTGGCTCCACAGGCCTGACTGAGTAGCTTAATCAGCTCCAATGCTTGTTTAGGGGAGACAGAGCTATCTTCACTTAGGATTTGGAAGGCGAGACTCTGTTGGGCATCCCCAACCAGAATGGCAGTGGCTTCATCGTATTGAATATGTGTGGTGGGTTGTCCACGTCGCAGATCATCGTCATCCATTGCAGGGAGGTCGTCGTGAACCAGTGAGTAACTGTGGATCAGTTCAATTGCAGAAGCGGCGATATCGACAGAATCTAATGAAATTTCAAGGGCGTCAGCAATGGCATAAATTAAGGCAGGGCGCAGGCGCTTGCCTTTGTTTAAGCTGGCGTAGTTTAAAGCCTCAAAAAAAGAATGATGTCCTTGCTTGGAAGCGCAGTCTTCTAGTTGAGTTTGAAGAACTTGATTGATTCTATTTTGGTATTCAGTCAGTTTTGCTTTCAAAAGAAACTCCATGCAAAAAGGCCGTCATTTGACGGCCTTTTGATCATTTGGCTAGAGCCAATTTAGGTGAGCGTTCGCTATTAAATTATAGCTGATCTGCGTGCTCACTTAGGTATTCAGCAACGCCATCAGGAGAGTCTTTCATTCCTGCATCGCCTTTGTTCCAACCCGCTGGGCAAACTTCCCCAACTTCTTCGTGGAATTGCAGAGCTTCAACCATGCGAACCATTTCATCAACGTTACGGCCTAGTGGAAGGTCATTAACGACTTGGTGACGAACCATGCCTTCTTGGTCAATTAGGAAGGCTCCACGAAGAGCAATATTACCAGGGTGACGAACACCATATGCATCCATAATTGAACCACCAACATCAGCTACAAGAGGGAACTTAACTGGTCCTAGACCACCTTGGTCTGTCGGCGTGTTACGCCAAGCGTTGTGAGTGAACTGGGAATCGATTGAAACACCAATAACTTCAGTTCCAAGCTCTTTAAAACGTTCTACACGGTGGTCAAAAGCAAGAATTTCTGAAGGACAAACAAATGTGAAATCCAGAGGGTAAAAGAAGATTACAGCATACTTACCTGAAATATATGATTTTAGGTTAAAGTCATCAACGATAGAACCGTCTGCAAGTACCGCCGCCGCTGTAAAGTCTGGAGCCTGTTTAGTCACTAAAACTGACATAGTTAATATTCCCTTATTCTAAGTGTTAGACATTTTTATAAAAACGCGACTAGTATAGTCAATTCGATTTTTTTAATCTAGTAAAGAAGATTAGTTTTCCCTTAAGAGTTTCGAGCTTTTACCGATAACAAAAGTAGAGCAGTGATAAAGAATTTTAGTTCATTTTTCAATACACTACAGTAATATGAGTAAGTAATATTATATCCTGTTAAGTAGAAAGAAGTTGTAGGGGCCAAAAAAATGTTTATTGTATACAGTCCAGATGGTCAGAGTTTTATTGGCTCAGTCCAACAGCTTCCCGTGCTTAAAATAGACCCCGCCAAGCGAATCAATAGAGTAAATGAAACAGAGCTGGAGAGCTTGGGGGTTGATATGGAGCACCTTCAAGATAACGCCCATAGTCATGTTGTTAAGGCCTACAAGGATAATCAGGAAGCAAACCGTCGAGTCATTGTTAAGGCTGCTGAGCTGATGAGTAATCCCGTGATTGCGGTAAATGATACCGAAACGATTGAAAATGCTTGGTATCTTATGAAAAAAGAACAGATTAAGCACTTGCCGGTGATGCAGCGCGGAGAGTTGATCGGCATTTGTACAGAAACCAATATTTTGGCGAGGGTTATTCTTAATAAAGAGGGTGAGCTGGAGGGGGTTAAGTCCGAGAGTGTTGCTGATGTGATGAACCCCTCGGTTGTAACCACCTCTAGTGGAACGGAAGTTCGCCATGTTGCGCAGGCCCTGATGGGATTTGAAATCGATGCCTTGGTTGTCATGGATGACTACCAACAGATTCAGGGTATCATTACTCGCAGTGATTTAATTAGTCGTTTGGCGATGTCTCCGCCAATTGAGCTCTACACCTGAGTTCATAATTGTTTTAAGACAATCGGGGTTTGATTTTTTTAGGTTTTGGTCTGAGTATGGTTGGCTTGGCTTTTTTTAGCGTAGTGGGATAGTCCAAATTGAAGTGTAGCCCACGGCTCTCTTTGCGTTTTTGAGCGCTAATAATCATTAGCTCGGCAACTTGTACTAAGTTTCTTAATTCTAATAAATCACGATTTAATGAGTGTTGGCGATAATACTCGAAAACTTCCTGTTCTAAATTTTTTACCCTCTGCCGCGCGCGCTGTAGGCGTTTATTGGTTCTGACAATACCGACGTAATCCCACATTACCCTGCGCAACTCATCCCAGTCGTGTGTGACCATAATTTTCTCTTTTGGATCGGTAATGCCAGTTGTATCCCAGGATTTAACCTCTGCATGCTCGAGGGGAAGGGTATCTAAAGCCTGTTTGATACTTTTAAATGCCATCTTGGCAAATACTAACCCTTCTGCTAAAGAGTTACTGGCCAAGCGGTTAGCACCATGTAGCCCCGTATAAGCGGTCTCACCAATGGCATATAGTCCCTCTAGGCTGGTTTTACCTTCTAAGTCGGTAATAACTCCGCCACAGGTGTAGTGCGCAGCGGGAACAACGGGAATTCGTTCTTTAGTGATATCAATTCCGACTTTTTGACAGCGCTCATAAATCGTTGGAAAGTGGCTTTTTATATAAGCCTGAGATTTATGGGTAATATCGAGGTAAACACAGTCAATACCGTGCTTTTTCATCTCTTGGTCAATCGCTCTGGCGACAATATCGCGCGGCGCGAGTTCTGCTCGTTTATCGTAGAGATGCATAAAGGTTTCGCCGTTGGGTAGTCTGAGAATACCGCCTTCACCACGAACCGCTTCACTGATTAAAAATGAACGGTCTTTCGGGTGATATAAACAAGTTGGGTGAAATTGATTAAACTCCATATTGCCAACCTCACAACCTGCACGCCAAGCCATTGCAATACCGTCTCCAGTTGAAGTGTCAGGGTTACTGGTATAGAGATAAGCCTTTGATGCACCGCCTGTTGCGAGTACGGTAAAGAGAGAGGAAACTGCTAGAATCGAATTTTCCGTTTGATTCAATGCATAGGCACCAGTGCATCGTCCAACTTGATTTTCTTTGATTAAATCAATTGTCATGTGATTTGGAAGCAGGGTAATGTTGGGGTGTTTTTCGACCCGTTCAATCAGCGTACTTAAAACCGATTGTCCCGTATGATCCGCGGCGTGAATAACCCGTCGATGACTGTGCCCACCCTCTTGTGTTAAATGAAACGGAAAGTCAGAGTCTTTATCTTGATTCTTAGAAGGGAGGTCTTTACTAAAGGGTACCCCTAGCTCGATGAGTTCCTGGATGGTTTCCGCGGCATGAGTGGCAACAACTGCAACCGCTTTAGGATCACACAAGCCTGCACCGGCATTTTGAGTATCTTCTATATGCGCCTCAATACTATCAAAAGGGTCCAGTACACCGGCAATACCGCCTTGGGCATAGTTCGTACTGCCTTCATTGAGTGAACACTTCGCTAGAATGGTAATCTTGTGAGTATCGGCCAGCTTTAAGGCGATAGAAAGGCCGGCGATACCGCTTCCAATCACCAGAATATCGGTTTTTACTGTCTCTGCAATTGAAGGGGTACTCAAGGGCGGGCCTTTACTATGTTGATTAGATTTACGCCTATTATAAATAAAGCGTGCAGGTTGTTAAGGATTTTGCAACGATGGTTGGCGTGTACTTTGGGCTTTCAGATAAGTAAAATTAAAGAATCCATTTCGAAGAATAAATTGGAGTTTTGAGTGGTCGATGAAAATTCAGCCCAAATCTTAAAGGAGATTGGGACGGTTGTTGAGCTAGATAATGAGTATGCGTATGTCAAAACACAACGCTCTACTGGCTGCAGTGGTTGCCATTCTGAATCGGGGTGTGGAACCTCTGCATTGTCAAAACTGTTTACCAAAACAAATCCACCCCCCTTAAAAGTTCGCAGAAATATGGCGTGTCACGTTGGAGATCAAGTCGAGTTGGCTTTGGATGAGTCACGTTTGCTCAAACATTCGTTTATGGCCTATGGTATACCATTAATTGGACTATTCTTACTGTCGATTATAGGGGATAATATTGCCGATCACCTCTTTAATGCAGGTGAACAGATGATTGAAATGACCGCTATTTTGATGGGATTGTTCGGCGTGTATTTGGGGTGGAAGTATACGCAATATTTTTACACGCCGATTTTGCCGGAAATCAATTCGGTCTTGAAAAAACAAACTGAGAACCTATAAATGTCTGATAAATGAAGATTAACTAATTTTTGTAAGACATATTTAACTGGAAAGTGGAGAGCGCATAAATGAAAAAAATAACCGTTCTATTCAGCGTAGTCGTGGCATCTTGGATGGCGATTTATCCTATTCATGCTCAATCGGCCAATCCAAATGATTATGGATTGCCTGATTTTACTCAACTGGTTGAAGACACCAATCAAAGTGTTGTGAATATTAGCACCATTAAAAAAGTTAAACGCCAACGAGACTTACCTCAATTTAGAGGCATGCCCGAAGAATTGCTCAGACATTTTTTTGGTTTACCACAGTTTCCAAATGAGCGTCCAGGGGGGCCACAAGAAGAACCTAGAGAAGAAGCTCACTCTTTAGGTTCTGGTTTTGTTATCAGTGAAGATGGTTACATCCTAACTAACCACCATGTCATTGAAGGTGCCGATGAAATCATCGTGCGTATGCGTGACCGCAGTGAACTGCTTGCTGAAGTGGTCGGGACTGATGCCAGAACGGATGTAGCTTTACTGAAAATTGATGCTGATGATCTAACGTATGCCAAAATTGGTCGTTCAGATAATCTAAAAGTCGGACAGTGGGTTTTAGCAATTGGTGAACCGTTTGGATTAGACTTCACCGCAACTCACGGCATTATCTCGGCATTGGGGCGTTCATTGCCAGACGATACCTATGTCCCTTTTATTCAATCTGATGTTCCGATCAATCCGGGTAACTCAGGTGGGCCGCTATTTAACTTAGCGGGCGAAGTTATCGGTATTAATTCACAGATTTACAGTAAAACCGGTGGCTCCATGGGGCTATCATTCTCAATCCCGATTGATATTGCAATGAATATCGTAGAACAGCTAAAAGACAATGGTAAAGTGGCTCGCGGTTACCTTGGGGTTCAGATTCAAGAAGTGACCAGTGACTTGGCTGAATCATTTGGATTGACTAAACCACAGGGTGCGCTGGTCGGGCAGACCTATAAAGGTACCGCAGCAGAAAAGGTTGGCATTCAAGCAGGGGATATCATTCTTGAATTCGACGGCAAAGTGATCAAAAAATCTGCTGACTTACCACCTATTATTGGGGTGACGCCATTAAACAAAAAGGTCAAAGTCAAAGTATTGAGAAATGGAGAAGTGAAAATCTTCAGAGTGAGACTCAATGCCTTAGATGATGACGAGCAACTCGCGCGTTCAGAAGAGACTTCAAAACCGACCAAACAAAATCGTTTGGGCGCCTTAGTTCGTGATTTGGATGAAGACGATTTAAAAGCTCTGAATTTGCCATTTGGTGTGATTGTCACGGAGGTTAAAGCAGGTCCTGCTAGAAAAGCCGGACTTCGTAAAGGTGATGTGATTGTCACGATTGATTTTAAGCCGGTCAAAAATTCCAAAGCGCTTAAACGCGTTATGGAACGCCTGCCAAAAGACCAATCCCTGCCAGTTAGAATCGTGCGTAACAAGCGATCACTCTTCTTACCTCTGGTTCTCGAAAAGTGAGGCAATAAGTTAAACAATTAATTTATGCCAATTTAAGCTAAAGATAGAGCCAAGCAGATTTAAATCGCTTGGCTTTTTTTATTGTTTAAAGAAAGTGGTATTTGTATAGTGAAAAATAAATCGCTATGAAATCATATTTCCCTAAAGTGGTTAAATCTGAAAAGTTGCTTGCAGAAGCTATTTTTGAGTGACAATTAGGACAAAACTAAAATGATTAATCTGAAAGACTTGATTCATAAAACAGTAAACGGTGAAGCTCAGCCTTCATTTACAGAGATTATTGCTGAAGATAACCAAAAAGTTTTAACGGCTGAGGTTTTCCTGAAAGAGGGCTTTCCGGTGATTTTGTTTTGTATTTATTTGAATGGAGAGGGAGAGTACGCGGGTAATACACTCGATGCTGCGGTTGAAGAGTTTAATAAGTTATAAATAGGCTTTTTTTCTGCCCCGCTGTATCGATTTTTTAGTTACTTACGGTTTATCAAATTGTGTCACTTTTTGGGTTTTTTGAGAATCAGCTCGATTCGCGCCTCGCTTGGGATTAAGTAAGTGCGAAAAAGTTCAAATTAGCGTAAAATACCGCGCATTCATATGTAACCAATATAATCTTTTGCGTTAGAAGAAAATAATTAGCTAGAAGATTATGTAAAAAGGGGCATCGCCCCTTTTTTTATTTTTCTGGAGAGCTTCACTCGTGAATGGCTCTCTGAAGTTTGGATTTTTGGAGCTTAGATGTCAGACAGTTTAAAACATATTCGAAATTTTTCGATTATTGCCCACATTGACCACGGTAAATCGACCATTGCGGATCGTTTTATTCACTTGTGTGGAGGCTTGACTGACCG
>CAZJPO010000009.1:0-25532 GCA_964547865.1 uncultured Thiosulfatimonas sp. | reverse complement strand
ATTCCATTGCTCTATATTAAATCGTCCGTATTCGATATTAGCATTTTATAATTAGCATTGATAATTAGATGTTTTTCTGACGTTAAATTGATCCCGCTTATAACCCTACTAAAGATATGGGAAAATAATCGGTCGATCATTTTCCCACAATAGTAGATGTATGGAGAGATGGGCTTGAGATGTTATAGAGAAGCCATTACTTTGCGTGCAGCCTGGATGGTGTTTTCAATATCTTCATCGGTGTGCTGTGAAGAGATAAAACCTGCTTCGAATGCCGAAGGCGCTAAATAAACACCTTCTTCTAGCATACCGTGGTAAAACTTTTTAAAACGCTCCATATCGCCTTTTACCACTTGGGCAAAACGGCTGATATCCTTCTCTTCGCTGAAGAAGAAACCAAACATTCCTCCCACTTGGTTTGTTGTGAATGGGATGTTATTTTCATCTGCTGCGGCTTGTAAGCCGGCCATTAGCTTAGCGGCTTTTTCGGTTAGGTTTTCATAGAAGCCAGGCTCTTGAATCAATTGAAGGGTTTTAAGACCTGCAGCCATTGCCAGAGGGTTACCCGAAAGGGTTCCGGCTTGATAAACCGGGCCGAGAGGAGCGATTTTTTCCATCACTTCACGTTTACCCCCAAAAGCGCCAACCGGCATACCACCACCGATGACTTTACCGAAAGTGGTTAAGTCAGGGGTGATATTGTAGGTACCTTGTGCCCCTTGAAGGCCTGCTCGGAAGCCACACATGACTTCGTCAAAGATGAGTACAGCACCAGATTCATCACACACTTCACGAAGCGTTTCTAAAAAACCGTCCTCTGGGGGAATGCAGTTCATATTTCCGGCAATGGGTTCAACGATAATACAGGCGATTTGATTACCGATTTCAGAGAAAACCTGACGAACTTCTGCGGCGTCATTGTGCGTTAGAGTAAGCGTTTCTTCGGCGAGTGCAGCTGGCACACCCGGAGATGAAGGTACGCCTAGTGTTAGCGCACCAGAACCCGCCTTAACCAGCAAAGAGTCTGAGTGGCCGTGATAGCAACCTTCAAACTTAACAATCTTGTCTCTGCCTGTAAATCCTCGTGCCAGACGAATAGCCGTCATGGTGGCTTCGGTTCCTGAACTGACCATGCGTACCATATCCATGGACGGAATCAAGTCGCAAACCAAATCAGCCATGGTGGTTTCAATTTCAGTTGGCGCCCCAAAACTTAGGCCTTTTTCGGCTTGCTCTTGGACGGCTTTGACCACTTCTGGATGGGCGTGCCCCAGAATAGCGGGTCCCCAAGATGCAACGTAATCTATGTACTGTTGGTCATCGGCATCAGTTAAATAAGCCCCTTTAGCCGCCTTAAAAAATACAGGATCTCCTCCCACGCCTTTAAAAGCTCTCACTGGAGAGTTTACGCCCCCAGGGATATGTTTTTGGGCGGCTTCAAATAGATCGTGTGACTTGCTCATGAAGGTTCCTTCTTATCAATGTTCGGATTTTCTAAGGTTTGAATGGCCGCTATTATAACTGATTAGCGGTTAAAACATATCCATCAGATCGAATTACTGGTCGGGATGACTGGAGTTTTTGGAGGCTGCTTAGGCTTCAAATTTAGCTTGTATTTTTAAGGCTGCTTTTTTGATGTCTTTTTGGGCAAAGACGCCTTGAATAACCGCCACGGAATCTGCGCCCGCGGTGATTAATGACTGAGCATTACTTTCGTCAACACCACCAATCGCCACAATCGGGATATTCAGAGATTGTTTAGCAATAGCGAGCGTTTCTAGATCTGCTGGAGGGGCAGAGGGTTTAGTCTGGGAAGAGAAAAATCGACCAAACGCTACATAGTTTGCCCCTTTTTCCTGCATCTCCTGTGCTCGGGCGATGTCGTTATAACAAGACACACCAATAATGGCTTGGTTGCCAAGGGTTTTTCTGGCGACCTCTATATCGCGGTCCTCTTTACCAATATGAACACCGTCTGCGGCTACGGTTTTGGCCAAATCAATATCATCATTAATGATGAAGAGGGCATCGGTTTCTGTGCAGAGATGACGTAACTTTTTAGCCAGCATTAACTTGGTTTGTGATGAATTGATCTTGTCTCTAAACTGGACTATTTTCGCCCCACCTTCAAGGGCTAAACTCACTTTTTCAACGATATCCTGTTGATCCATGAGATTGGTGTCGGTAATGACATATAGGCCAGAAAGGACGGGGGTGTTTTGTATCATATCCATTGACTTTAATTTGCTGATAGATACCTTAGAAAGGCATCTAAGAAGGACTATATTTGTGGTGACATCTGTTTAATGCGTTCAGTCACCATGTCAAAGTGGACTTCACCGATCTGCTGGTAAACAATTTTGCCATTTGGCGCAATCAAGAAGCTGGTAGGCGTCAGCTTGATTTCACCGAAAGATTTAGCAATCTTGCCGTCAGTATCCATGACGAAAGTAAAAGGAAAAGGGTTGGCTTTGATGAATTTTTCGACCTGATTAACAGGGTCATAATCCATTGATACCGCGACCAATTCAAAACGATCACCTAGCACCTGTTTCATTTTGGCTAGGTCAGGCATTTCTTTAATACAACTTGGACAGGACGTTGCCCAAAAATTGACCAAAACAGGTTTCATGGGTTTACTCAGCTGGATTGATTCGCCCTTAGCCGTCGTGATGGTAACATCTGGTGCCTGTCCTAAACCATCTGAGAATACTGTGATATATAGTAGGCTTCCCAGCAGGATAACGACAAAGAGTCCAAAAATTTTACTGCCAATATTTTCCATGTTACTCTCACGAAAATAGTTCATCGACTAAAAAGACAGATGAATACGCTAAAAATAAAAAAGGGCCATAAGGCTAATGCTTATATGACCCTTGATACTGAAGGATTATTTCAATTATTTTCGGTAATTGTTTCAACACCGTCCGCTGTACCACAAAGGAATATGTCAGCGTTTCTTGCTGCAAATAGGCCGTTTGTAACCACACCAACGATACTGTTTAATTCATTTTCCATCGCAACAGGATCCGTAATTTCAAGACCGTGAATATCGATAATGACATTGCCGTTGTCTGTTGTGAATCCATCTCGAAGCACTGGCTCGCCACCAAAACGTTTTACAATTTCACGTGCGACATAGCTGCGAGCCATTGGAATCACTTCAACAGGCAGTGGGAATTTACCTAATACATCCACTTTCTTACTGTCATCAGCGATACAAACAAACTTGTCTGCAACAGCCAAAACAATCTTTTCACGTGTAAGGGCTCCACCGCCACCCTTAACAAGACATAGACCAGGATCTGCTTCATCGGCACCATCGATATAAACAGACATTTCATCAACACTGTTTAAATCCATCACTGGAATGCCGTGACCTTTTAAACGTTCAGCGGTTGCTTCTGAACTCGCGACGGTTCCTTTGATAGAGCCTTTGATCTTTGCTAATTCATCGATAAAGAAGTTTGCAGTAGAACCGGTTCCAACGCCAATGATAGTATCTGGAACAACATATTCAATTGCAGCCTGTGCGACTTTTAGTTTTAGTTCATCTTGTGTCATGGGAAATCCCTTTTGATATTCTGTTAAATCTTTTTGTTGGGCAATTTTAATCAATTGTGAGCGGATTGTATAGCTCGGCAACATGGACAGCCTGCCGTGAGATTCAATACGTATCTGATAGGACGATACGTATTGTGTGGCGCTTTTTACCGTTAAAAAATTAAGGTTTTAGTGTTGGGGATGGCGCAACTAATGGTTTTTCAACGGCGAGTTTAGGAGGCAAAGTACCTTCTTTACGTGCATAAGTTTGGACGACCATTCCTGACTGGGTCACCGTGTAAATTTCAGGATAAACATGCACGGTTTTGAATGTCATTGGGCGAAGCTGACGTGTTTTTTGGGCTTGTGGAGTACCAATTGACATATACATTCCGCACATCGTCATCCCAGGCGCTACTTGATTTTTACTGATCAAATCATAATCTTTGCTGCTGAGCTGAGCTCTGCGGTCTAACTCTTGATAGTAAGCTTTTTTCTCTTCTTCAGATTCAAGCTTGTAGTAACCCACGCAGAGTTCTAAGCTACCAACTTTAGAGTACTTTCCGCCATTGCTGTTGTATTGGCTTGAATCACCTTTGTGAGAAGGTGGCATGGCGATTGCCATTGAAATTGGCAAAATGGAAAGGAGGCTTAAGGTCGCGATTTTTGTTTTATTCATTGTTTTCATCTGTTTTCACTTTTCAAGCTATTCGACATCGACGAATTTTATTAAGAAACGTCTAATTTTTGACAATTAGATTATGGCGATATTATGACCATCACCATATAGACTGTCTGGAGTGGAAAGTTTATTTGTGCATCATGCCTTTAACAGACCTAACAGGCATCACTACCTTTTTTTGGCTGCCATCTTCAAAGTTGAGCATAACTGAAATTTGTTGGCCCTCTTTGAGTGGTTTGTGAAGGCCGATTAGCATGACATGAAGCCCTCCCGGTTTTAGGTGTACCTTTCCTGGCCCTGGAATCGCAATAAAAGGTAGTTTACGCATGCGCATAACACCATGATTATTGATGTGGGTATGCAACTCGACAACTTTTGCAACTGAGGATTTTGCACCGATCAACTTGATTCCTTTTGACCCTTTGTTGTGGATTTCCATAAAGCTGGCACTTGTTGGTGAGCCAGGAGGTACTTCGCGTGCAAATGGGTTTTTTACGCTGATTTGATCGGCTTGTCCGGCCATTACCAATGGGCTGGAAAAGAGGCTAACTAAGCTTATAAAGAAGATAGAAATCAAGTTTTTCATAGTGGCTTTGGTGTCCGATTGTATTTATTTGATATATTTTTGTGCTGTTTTAATGAATTGCTCAGGAGAACTGGCATGTGGAAGTTGTTCGACTAACTGACCTTGTTGGTCGACGACTAAAGTAAATGCGGTGTGATCGACGGCATAATGAGAAACACTGTTGGGATCAGCGACCTTTTCATAGACAACCCCATAGCGACGAGCAACATCTGCTAGGTTTTTTAAATCGGTACTAAGTCCAATTACATTAGCTTCAAAATAATCGACATACTGTTGTAATTTTTTGGGCGTGTCTCTCTCTGGATCAACAGAGACAAACAGAATTTGTAAATTGTCTTTTTGTTTTTGGCTCATCTTACGATATGCCATAGAGAGGTAACCTAAATTGGTTGGGCAAACATCTGGGCAGTATGTATAACCGAAATAAATATAGACAAGCTTGCCTTTATAGTCAGATAGTTTTTTAGGACCCTCTACAGTGTTCATGGTGAAATCGCCACCTGGAGGCCTTTCCATACTAACAACACTCTTATTCTTTGTGTCGAAAGGTTGAATAACAAATCCAATCCCAACGATGGTGCCTATCACAAAGATCAGTAGTATCAGTTTAGAATTCATGTTTTTCCTGTTTTCTAAAAAATCAATCTAATGGCTAGTTTAGCTTATCTTGAATCAAAAAAAGCCATTCAATGACATTAATTGAATGACTTATATCAACTTAGCGAGAGTTCTCTCTATATCCTTTTGGATAAAGGGCGGATTAGAGCCAAACGAGCTTTAAAAACTGGCATTGAGTTTGGCCCAAACGATTCGACCCGGTTCAGAAAGTTTGAAAGTATTTCCTGACGTTACGTCGATACGGTTCAAGTAGTTTTCGTAAGCTTTATCGAACAGGTTGTCGACGCCTGCAGAAATGGACACGGACTTATTAACCTGGTAGTTTCCATATAGATCAAATGTGCTCCATCCGGCGGTTTCTAACTCACCGTATTCCTCATTGACGGTGGTTTGATTCGCGGCAAAGTTTGCTCTGATACCGGCATGCCAATTGGATGCAGTGTAGCTACCGTAGGCACTACCTGAGACCGGTGAAATGTTGCTCAAGTTGCGTTTATCCGTTATGTTTCTACCCTTGCTGAATGATAAGTGAGTACCAATATCGATATCGTCATTCAGTTTATAAGCAATACTGGTTTCTATTCCGTAGATCACCGCTTTTTTATTGCTGTAGACGTTTCGACTATCTTGCGTTGCGCCACCAGACAGTCCGGCAGAGAGCAGACCGGGTTGGTTTGTATTTGGGTTGGTGTCACGAAGAATGAAATTGTTGACGGCATCATAGTAGGCTGAAACACTCCAGTCAGAACGGCGCTTGGATTGGCTGACTCCAATATCTAGCTGGTTGTGCTGTTCAGGTTTTAAATCTGGATTACCAATCCAAGAAATATCTGCACCGCCTGAGGCGCCACCCTTCGCAATATAGAGTTCGGTTGCATCTGGGTAACGGTGAGTGCGACTGATACCGGCATATAAATTCATGCCGTTATCAAGTTGTTTTTCAAGACGCGCCAAGCCGTTAAATCCAGAAGCGGTATTCTCTACATCGCCATCAAATTCTTGGTAACGGTTGTATTGGCTAATCGCTGTGTTTCCGGTGTCAGACGCTTTTGATGCATCGGTCGCATCCGCTTTGAACTGGTCGTAACGTAGACCAAGAATTAAAGTGTGTTCATCATCTAGTTTTGAGGTTGTTTCAGCAAACACGCTGTTGGTTTGACTTTCCGCACCAGGCCACATCAGCCAAATTGAAAGGTCATTTGCGCCGTTTGTAAAGGCGGCGTCTTTTCCAATACGTTCTAGCTGAACACCATAATGAATTGAGGTGTTGTCAACTTCACTTTTAAAGGCAAATTTTTGCCCGGTTGTGGTGACATCCGTTTCGTTGTAGCGCAGCATTGCGCCAGGGGTTCTCAAGGAATAGTTGTCCATTAAGTGATCAACCTTAGAGTGGTATAGGTCGATCTCTGCTGCTTGAATATGGTCGGTCAAGTTTTTGCCTTTGTAGCGCAATCTTGTCGTGGTTCCGTCTGATTCAGGGGAGTCCATGCCTGCGCCTTGGAAAAGCGCGTCTTCGGTCAGACTGTTTTCTATCGATAAACGTACTTCATTGTTTGGGTTTGGTGTCCAACCTAAATCGATATGACCTTGCTTAGTTTCATAGCTGGAGCGAACTTCATCTCCATTTCCATCGCGATAATTATCAGCATCCTTCTTAGAAGCTTGAAGGACGATATATCCCATGTCACTTCCAGCAGAAACACTGGCATTTAAATCGCGAGACAAACCATTATTGGTACCACCTAGGTTGATTTCACCATTATAGTTTTTACCTTCTTCAAATGTTGGCGCATGGCGTTCAAATAGCACCGTCCCCCCCGTACCGCCTGAACCGTAAGTCACGGAGTTAACTCCTTTGATAACTGTGACTTCATCCATGCTGCTGAGCTCCGCATAAGCACTTGGTGGGTCCATTCTATTGGGGCAACCGCCTTCAATTTTGGCACCATCAATTAAGATATTGAGCTGACTCTCTTTTTGGCCACGAACCACCAAGTCTCCACCGTGTCCTCCAATACGAATTGCATCGACGCCTGACATCTGTCTAAGGGTTGAGCCTGTTTCAGAGTTACCTGTCTGTAGAAGGGCTGCTGAGCCCGTCGATTTTGCTTGAGATTGTTCTCTAGAGTCAGAAACTTCAATCGGGTTTAGCTCTGTGGCCGAAACGGATAAAGGACCAAGGCAGACTGAAAAAATGGCAAGGTGAATTTTACGTTTATTGAATTTGGTTAACATGAGATCCTCGAGATATATTTTTTTGGTTTTAACCCGTATATTGAAACCATCTTTACAGGTTTAATCTTAGACAAGACATTCTATTGATAATGATTCTTGGTAAGGTTGATGGAGTATTGAGAATAGATCGGGGTGATTAACCAATCGTGACCCAATAATTAAGGAAGTGTTAAGCGAAAAAGTGAGGACGGCAAAATTTGTCTATTCCCCCTTGTTTATCAATCTGTAGCGATCTCGCGCTTTAAGCTCCGCTTTGAAGATTCGCTTGCTATAATATTTGCCAATTATTATTTGTATTTAAACGGTCTAACTGTCCGTTTGTGGACAATGACAGTTGTTCGAAGCCCTAGGAAGTTCCATGCCTGAAAAAATTCTCCGCCGAGTTCTAACCGCACCGGTATACGATGTGGCGAAAGAGACCCCGCTTGAAGTGGCCCCTCTTTTATCTAAACGCCTGCAAAATAAGATTTGGTTTAAGCGTGAAGATTTACAACCGGTGTTTTCATTCAAGTTGCGAGGGGCCTATAACCGAATGGTTAACCTTTCAGAGAAAGAAAAAGCGGCTGGAGTGATTGCGGCTTCGGCTGGAAACCACGCCCAAGGCGTGGCGCTTTCAGCTGCACGTTTGGGCGTTAAAGCAACGATAGTTATGCCTGAAACAACACCTCCGATTAAAGTCAATTCGGTTAAAGCGATGGGCGGAAATGTCGTGTTGGTGGGAGATTCCTATGATCAAGCCTCTGCACACGCTAAGAAATTAGTAGAAGAAGAAAAGCTGACTTACATTCATCCTTATGATGACCTCGATGTCATTGCTGGGCAGGGCACGATTGCGTTAGAAATGCTGCGACAACACAGTAAACCTCTTGATGTGGTGTTTGTTTGTGTTGGAGGCGGTGGCTTAATTGCAGGGGTTGCTGCAGTGATTAAACAGGTTTCACCCAATACTCGAATTATTGGTGTTGAGCCAGAAGATGCGGCTTGCATGACTGAAGCCCTCAAAGCCAATGAACGCGTGGTGTTAGATGAGGTGGGTATTTTTGCAGATGGTGTCGCGGTGGCTCAGGTAGGTGAGATCCCTTTCCGAATTGCGCAGACCTGTGTCGATGAGATGATTACGGTTAAAACTGATGAAATCTGTGCGGCCATCAAAGACATCTTTGAAGACACTCGTGCAATTGCCGAACCTGCAGGGGCACTGGCGGTCGCGGGAGCCAAAAAGTTTGTTGAAAAATACCAGGTATCTGGCTTGAATATGGCGGTTACGATCAGTGGTGCCAATATGAACTTTGATCGCTTGCGCCATGTTTCAGAAAGAACTGAACTAGGTGAAAAACGCGAGGCGATTTTTGCGGTAACCATTGATGAAACGCCGGGTAGCTTCAAAACCTTTTGTGATCTACTTGGCAAACGAAGAGCGATTACAGAGTTTAATTACCGCTATTCTGATGACAGTAAAGCGGTGGTTTTTGTGGGCGTTAGAACCGAGGGTGGTTTGGCGGAAAGGGACGTTATTTTGTCTGATTTGTCGTCTCACGGCTACCCTGTTCAGGACATGACAGATAATGAGATGGCAAAGTTGCATCTTAGGTTTATGGTGGGAGGACATGCCAAAGGCATTCAGAACGAGATTCTGTATCGATTCGAATTCCCTGAACGCCCCGGAGCGCTATTAGCATTTCTAACGCATATGAGCGAGGAGTGGAATATCAGTTTATTCCATTACCGAAATCATGGCGCAGCCTATGGAAGAGTACTGGTTGGGGTGCAGGTTCCGCCGGAGCAACAAGGTCAATTTGAAGAGTATTTAGACGAGTTGGGATACCCTTACGAAAATGAACAGGACAACCCGGGCTACCAGCTCTTCTTGAGACCCAAGGATTAGAGTTTACATCGGTCAGGTTCTGGATCAATTAGTTCTAAACTGACATTGCAAACAGTATAAAAAAACCGCTGGGAAGAGAGCTTTCTTAGCGGTTTTTTTTATGAAAATAGTTAAGTTGAGCTAGTTAGATGAATTGGCGTTTTCAGCCGCGAGCCTTTCTTTGTTTTTTCGTGCAATTTCATCCCAGTCGATATTGTTACAAGCTTCACATTCCTCTTCAATCACGCCTACTTTGACTAGGAGAGCGTGCACTTTACAGCCGACACAAAATCCTAAAATGGCCTCGAGCCACATAAAGCCTAAGCAAATCCAAACCATAATCAGTGGAATGTAGTAGGACATATAGTTTTCAGTTTCAGGGAGCACGATTGAACCTGCAATACCATTGACCCAGCCGGCGAATATTTCTGGATTGAAATAAACCCAGCAAACCGCAATCATAGAAGCACCGATACTCCACGCAAAACGTTTGGGGACCAACGGTTTCCAAACTTGAGGTTTACCCATAGCGAGCAGGCTGGCAATCAGAATGGTCGGCGAAAAACGAGAAGTAGTAACAAACATACTGAACAGCATTTCAAGAAAAGCATAGACCAGTAACCAGCTTTGAACAGAGTAGTCATAGGTACGTTTAATGGCTTCTACTTGATAGATAATGTTGTCATCCCAGTCGGTATCGTAAGTGTCGACGGCGGTGTTTCCATCAACTTGCCAGTGCGATACGTAAATCGCATCAAACAGGGTAAATAACATGATTATTGGAATGGCAAGAAGGAGACCCGCTCGGATCCTGACGGCGGTGTCATTAATGTAGGTTGGTTTTTCTTTGGTATCTCTAAACCACAGATTTTTAAGTGCGTCGAGCATAACGACCCTCCAGTTATCCATTAATATTAAGACCGATAATATTAATTTTTATTACGCAGGGGGCTACGTTAGCAATTTTTAGAGCGGTACTCAATTCAGTAAATTTGATGTTTAAGCAAATAAGATTTATCTAATATGCTTGATAGATAACTTTAATAATAAGAAATCCACGGGGCACAAAGCAAAAAAGGATAGGCTGAAGGTTTTAAGCCCATCGGGTATAGTTTTTTCTTTAGGGACTATTTAATAAGTCTAGTTGGCGCTCATCTTTTTTACTGTCTTGAGTAATTCGACTCGCTGTTGGACCGGTTTGGTTTTTGTATTTAGCATCTGCACGCTTGTTATAGGGTTTTGAGGCTGCGCTCGAAAGGGTTTCAAAGTTAATTGCGCAGATATCCATCCCTGGGCGGAGGGCCAGCGGCAACTTACCACTATTAAATATTTCCAAGACAATTTGACCATGCCAGCCCGGATCAATTCGGTGTGCGGTGACGTGAACCATTAACCCTAATCTTGCCAGACTTGAACGGCCATCAAGCCACCCGACTAGATCATCGGGAATCGTCACAGATTCATAGGTTGCGGCCAGCGCTAATTCACCGGGATGAAGAAAGAAGGCATCCCCTTCAGCAATTTTGATTTCATCACCCATGACCGTATCCATGATTTTTTGCATTTCGCCGCTCGGACCGCTCAAGTCTATGAAGGGGGCGGTATGGTCATTGAAAACGCGAAAACGATTATCTAGCCTTAAATCAACACTGATCCCTTTAATCTTCTCAGAACTTGGCTCTGGAGAAATCGCAATTTTGCCGATTTTCAGGTGTTGAATAATATCTTTATCACTTAATTTCATAGTCGTTTATCGTCAAAGTATTTTAGGGGGCTTCACCAGTGAGAGCGTGATGGTTTTATCGTTTTGATTTACGATTCGCATCCTACCGGGAAAGTAATTGTATTCCGGTATCAGCCAGAGTTCAATCTGAACGTTTTGGCTCACTAGGCGGTATTTTACGGCATTAATCCTGTCAGCAAAACCTAAATCAATAGAATCATTTTTTTGGGTTTTTAATTCAAGCTTGTCTTGAAAGTTGGTATCTTGTAAAACAAATTGATCTAGCGGGTTTTGGTTCAAGTAGGCATGTTGAAAAGCATAGGCTAAAGAGACCGTATCAAAAAGTTTGTTTTGTATTGGCCATTCGCTTTTCTTTTTTTGGTTGCGAAAAAAAGTCACCTTGTTATCGGTATGAGACTTTTCTAGTATGGAAACTTTTTTACGCTCTTGTCCGTTCTTTTTACTATAGCCCGTTTTATGGTAGCTTAACCAGAAAAGCCCATTTTCAGTTTGTTTTAATTTAACCCTTTCGATAGATGAGTCACTTGAAAGCATGGCTGCAAAGCCTTCAGGCTTGGCTTGATTCGTTAGGGTGCAATCACTGTCTTGGCAGCGAAGCTGATGTTTTGCTTTGCCCAGGGACATGCCCATCGCCTCAACTTCAAAAGAGGCTTTGAAATCTGGAATTTTTTCTGCAAAGGCAACGGGTGAAAACGCAAAGAATCCCATTATTAAAGCGGGTGTGAATAATAGGGTAGCGCGATGAAGATTAAGCAGCATGGTATTGCCTCAAAGTCAGTTAGCTATTGTGGGCGTCGGTTAATTCAATCAATTTGATTACCCCACCCAACTCTATCTTACTCTGACTCCAGCTCGTTTAATATGACGGGAGCTTGAAGACTGTTTTGATCAAGCATGACTTGGTTATTCTGCAGTGCAAGACGACCTTCTGCAAACCACTGAACCGCAATAGGGTAGGCAAGATGCTCTTGTCGGTGCACTTTTTGCGCCAATGAATCAGCCGAGTCCGATTGATCGATAGAAACGGTGGCCTGCATAATAACTGGACCGCCATCTAGTTCTGGTGTGACAAAGTGAATACTGAGGCCATGTTCAGAATCACCGGCATCAATTGCTCTTTGGTGTGTGTTGAGCCCGGTGTATTTTGGCAAGAGAGACGGGTGTATATTGAGCATTTTGCCGAGGTAGTGCTCGGTAAAACCGGTCGTCAAGATACGCATGAAGCCTGCAAGTACCACTAGTTCAGCTTCTGCTTGATCTATGGCTTGTTGCAATTGGGCATCGAAAGTTTCGCGGCTCTCAAATTCGGTGTGATCAATGACTTTTGTCAAAATACCGGCTTTTTGCGCTCGTTCCAAGCCAAAGGCATTTGGACGGTTCGAAATGACCAGGCTGATCTCGTAAAGAGTGGGGTGCTGTTGTTGATGATCTATAATCGCTTGCAGGTTGGACCCACTCCCAGAGATTAAGACAGCAATTTTTTTTGGAGAAGTCATAGTCGGTAAATAAATTGTGGATTGTTAAATCGGAATTGAGACCTCTCAAGAAAGAGAGGTCTTGTCAGTTCGGGTATTTTAGGCTTGAACCAGTTTAACCGTTGGCGCTTCTTGGTCAGAGCTTTCAATTTGACCAATCACAGAAACCGTTTCACCTGCTTGGGTTAGCAACTCAATTGCTTTATCTTGGTCTGCAGCATCAACCACGATTACCATTCCGATCCCGCAGTTAAGGGTACGGTGTAGCTCTTCAAACTCAACATTACCCTTTTCTTGAATCCAGTCGAACACTGCAGGGCGGTTCCAGCTATTGGTGTTGATGTTTGCCATTGTATTACTTGGCATCACACGAGGAAGGTTTTCCAGTAGACCACCACCCGTAATGTGAGAAACTGCGTGAATCTCAACCGATTTCATTAACTCTAATAACGATTTAACGTAGATGCGCGTTGGCGCCATCAATGCATCAATCAGAGGTTGACCGTCAATATCTGTTTGAAGATCCGCATCGCTGACTTCTAGAATCTTACGAATCAGTGAGTAACCATTTGAGTGCGGCCCACTTGAAGCAAGGCCAAGCATAACGTCGCCCGCTTTTACTTTGGTGCCATCAATTAAGTCTGACTTTTCAACAATACCGACACAGAAGCCGGCTAGATCGTAGTCACCATCAGGGTACATGCCAGGCATTTCAGCCGTTTCACCACCAATCAGTGCGCAGCCTGATTGCAGACAACCTTCACCAATTCCCTTTACAACATCGGTTGCAATCGGTAGGTCTAGCTTTCCTGTTGCGTAGTAGTCCAAGAAGAAAAGCGGCTCTGCACCTTGCACGATCAAATCGTTAACACACATAGCCACCAGATCGATTCCTACTGAATCGTGTTTACCACTGTCTATTGCCAATCTAAGTTTTGTTCCAACACCGTCTGTTCCAGAAACGAGTAGCGGGTTTTTATATTTGCTCATGTCGAGCTCAAATAAGGCACCAAACCCACCTAGCGAGGCAGGAACTTCCGGACGAGTTGTGGCTTTTGCAATCGGTTTGATTGCGTCGACAAGTGCGTTACCAGCGTCGATATCAACACCAGCATCTTTATAGCTAATAGATTGTGTATTTGTTGTCATAACGTGTTTTTAAAGTCTCATTAAAAAAAGCAAAAGTCGGTACCGACTCCAGCGAAAAAAGATTATGATATTGTAACCAAAATTTAAGAGATACATATGAGAAGTTTACAGCTAATATTTGTCTTAATCGCCACGCTTGTCGTTCACCCGATTAAGGCGTCAAACTCCAGTTTAATTCCGGCGGATTATTTCAATATCACCTTGCCTTATGATTTAAAGCAGAATCAAAGCACAGATCTAAAAGTTCGTCAGACTGCTAGCCGGGCAATGGAGCTTTTACTACTGAGGGTAACAGGGCAGAACCGTTTGCTGGAATCCTCGTTGGGACAGCGCTATGTCACACAGGCCAAATCTTGGTTGGCCAATTACAATATTAAACCGCGCTACGCAGATGGTGTTGTAGTGGGCAAAAATATCCAACTCCAATTTGATGCCGCCAGATTAAAGAAGTCATTGACCGATCAACATGTCAAGCTCTGGGCGGCGGGTCAGAGGCCCAAGACAATGGTGATGGGGATATTCGTTCAGCAAGGACAGCTGCAAAAGCTCACCGATGAAAAGCTAAGCTACCGTATTGATGTCGATTTCAGAAGATATCCTGCGCATTTGAAATTACCTTTCTCGGTCGCAGAGACAGAGAAAAACTGGGTTTTCCCCGTTGAACCCAGCAATAACCGCAGTTTGATTCAGGAAGTACTTTTGGCTTCTGATAATCAAAACTTGTTGAGTTTTAAAATGGTTTCAAGGGCGAATCAGCAATACGAGTTAAGTTGGTATCTGTTTAATTTATCTGGAAGCGCCATTGGTCAGGCCAGCGTTAAAGGCAAAAATCGCCAGAAACTCTTAAGACAGATGTTTGTAGAGGCGATGCAGATTTATGCAAGACAAAATTCCGTGGTGACGGTTACTAAAAACCAGTTGTTGCTGAATCTAAATCAGGTAACATCCGGAGACCTAGTGACCTATTTGGAAAATGAGATTGGACAACAGCAACCATTGGTTCAATCCGCCAACTTAGTGAAACTATCGTCGGGAACTGCACAGATTCAGATTGAGTATCAAGGTGAGCAGGAGAGTCTACTAAGTTGGTTAAGCAGTTGGCCGAGAGGTGAGTTTCGTGGTGAGTCTGGTGAGAACACCTTCGATATTGATATCACACCTGAATTAAACACCATGGAATTCGTGGCGATTGAACAAGGGCTGGCAAAGAGATTGGCTGAGGATGAGAAGCTTCTTAAACAAGAGAGGGGCGTCGTTCCCGCTCAACCGCTTCAAGTTAACCCTCCGGTAATGGTGCGCTAATGTTTGTTCAAATGCCCTTAAAAATCGGCTTAAGGGATGAAGCGCGATTCGAAACCTTTGTCACCGAGAAAGAGTCTCTTGCGGTCGCCTTAAATGCCTTGCAAACCGCCTTGCAGCAAAATACCGGAGGGGCTTATTACCTGTTTGGTGAACAGGGAGGCGGTAAAACCCACCTGTTGCAAGCAGCATGCCGATTTGTAACTGAACAAGATCGTACCAGCGTTTATCTTCCCTTAGCTGATAAAACCTTGCCACTGATTGCCGACGTTTTAGTGGGTCTGGAACAAACCCCTCTGGTTTGTCTGGATGATGTCGACCAGGTCATCGGTGATCCTAAATGGGAGCACTCTTTAGCCAACTTGTTAACGCGCTCAAGTGTGCAGGGCCATGTGGTTTTATTATCGGGTGATACTTCTATCAATGATTGGAATCTCGCCACCCAGGAATTGGCTAAAGCGCTCATTAATGTGCTACCGGTTGAAATAGAGACCTTAAAAGACCGGTCTGAAGTCATAGAAGCGTTAAAACGCCATAGTGGTAAGTTAGGTTTTGAGCTCCCACAAGATGTGGGTAATTTTTTAATTAAGAATTTCTCAACCGATTTACAAGAGCTTCTGGCGGTCCTAAAAATTTTGGAGCAGGCGAGTTTAGTGGAAAAGAGACGGGTAACTCTGCCTTTCGTCAAACAAGTATTAAAACAAGGTGAATAACTAGTATGAAAATGGGTAATAAATGGATTTTGGCTTTAGCCAGTTTAATGTTGGCGTTCAACACGACTGTTGTCTCGGCGATGGACGCTGAAACTGCCGGTAAGATTGAGTTTGTCGACTTTGATGGCAAGGTCACTAAACTATCTGATTACAAAGGCAAGTGGGTAATTGTGAACCTATGGGCGACGTGGTGTCCACCGTGTTTGGTTGAGATTCCTGAGTTGATTCAATTTCACGAAGACCGCAAAGATAAAGATGCGATTGTTTTGGGCGTTAACTATGAAAGCAATGACATTAAGAAAATCAAAGCTTTTTCTGAATCTCAAATGATCAGCTTTCCAGTGGTGCGCTTTACTGAAACGATTGATGGTAAAACCTCGCCGTTTGGCCGCCTAAAAGGCTTGCCGAGTACCTATATGGTTACACCAGAAGGAAAGGTAGTTGCTGCCAGAGCGGGCATGGTTGAGCAGAAAATGCTTGAAGAGTTCATGGAAAAATACAGTTCGAATTAAGTGCTAAAGTAATCTCTAATTGATCTTTATTCAATGGGTTGAATGACATGAATGATAAATCTCTCTCTTTGCAATCTTTAAAAGCAATGGTCTTGACGGTTGCTTTATTGGTATTAAATCCTGTTTTTGCATCAGATGCTTTTTTTGATGAGACCTTTGGCAATTATCAAGAAGAGCTTGAAGTCGCGATTGAAGATGGCAAAAAAGGGGTGTTTGTCTTCTATCACATGGAAGAGTGTCCATTCTGTCATCGAATGCGTAACACCATCTTGACTGAACCGGACGTGGTTGAACTCTATAAGTCGAATTTTATGACGATTATGCATGACATAGAGGGCAGCAATGAAATTGTCGATTTTGATGGCACAAGCGATACGGCTCAGAATATTGCAGAAAAGAAATACCGAGTACGAGCAACACCGGTGATGATTATTTTTGATACTCAGGGGCAGCCCATCGTGCGTTACACCGGACCGACTAGAACCAAAAAAGAGTTTAAATGGCTCGCAGACTATGTGCTAGATGGCAGCTATTCAAAACAGAGTTTTACTGCCTATAAACGCGCTCGTAAGAAAGCAGAGAGACAGTAAGGCGTGTCAGATAACTACGTTCAAAGAAAAACGCTTTTTGCACTGAGTGCGATTTCATTGAGTTTAAGCCTGGCTTTTTCTGTGGCATATGCCCAAACAGAGCCACAAAACACGATGGCTCAGGGTGAAGTCAATTCTGAAGCATTAGAGTCAAAAAAGCCAGCCGTCACATCCGCGGCAGAAGCTCCATTACCCAACCCGTTAGTTTTGAATGCAGTATTGGCAAAATACAGTCAACAAGCTCCCGAGATTGAAATTCAAAAGGCCAAGCTAGATATGGCTTTGTCGACAAAGGACCAAAATCAAGTCAGTAATAACTTAGAGCTTAATCTTCAAGGGCGTCTTGCCAGACGCGAGTTTGGCGAAGAGGCGCAACCGCTTAACCAGTTTGCATTGCACGTTGGCAAGGTGTTGTATGATTTTGGTCGGTCCGATAAGCAATTATCCGTCGATCAAAAGCGGGTTGAAAAAGAGCAACACTGGTTAGAAACTGCGAAAAATAGACAGAAAATTGCCCTAACCAGAGCCTACTTTGAAGTGCTTTTAGCTGACTTTCAATACCGAATAGATAATGAAGCCATGGCGATCGACTACATTCGGTTTGATAAGACTCAGGATTTACATGCTGTGGGTCAACGTTCAGATGTCGATTTTTTGCAAGCAGAACACGGCTATCAACAGAGTCTGCTAAAAAGGATGCAATCAGAGCAAGCTCAACTAAAAACAAGGGTTGAGTTGGCCAATGTTATGAGCCGCCCAAATGCGCGTCCAGATGAACTAAAACTGCCGAACTTGTCCGCTTTTAAAGCGCGTAAAATCAAGGGAGTTGAGCTTCAATCACTACAGGGCCAAGCCATCGATAACAATAGTCAGTCTATTAGTTTCCGCAAAGCGATTGAGTCACAGCAGGCTAACCTTCAAAAGGCACAGGCGAGTAGTTCACCAACGTTAAGAACTGATGCTTGGGTGGGGCAGCTCTCGAGTCAACCCGACATAAGAGAGGGGCGCTGGAAAGCCCAAGTAACCCTTGATGTGCCTCTTTACGATGGCGGCTCAGAGCAAGCGGCTGTCGCCAATGCCAAGGCACAACTGGCCAAAACTCAAGCCGAAGCCACGCGGTGGCATCAGCAGCTGAGAAGCCGAGTTGCCGATATCTATTTTCAGCTAAAGCTTCTGGATACGGAGAAAAAAGTACATCAAGCGTTTGGCGATTATGCGGATCTTTATCTCGATTTCAGTCGAGCGCTCTATGAAAACGAGAGTCAGACCGATCTAGGGGATTCTTTCGTCAGGCTTTCTGAGGCGAATTACAACATGGTTGAATTTGAATTTAAGCAGGCTCTACTATGGATGGAATTGGATTATCTTTTAGGCAAGTCTGTTGGTTTGGACCTAGACAAGCAAAGTTCATTTATTGCCAAAACTGAAGACCCAAAAAAGGCCCGATAATCATCATTAATAAACGGGTGAGTGAGTAGATTATGATAAATACAGAAAACAGATTTTCAAGCTTCAAAAAGTCACTTCAAGTGATGGCGCTGTCGAGCCTTGGCGTGGCGGCATCTGTGGCGATGGCAGAACAAAAAATCATGATCGGTGCCTTGGTCTCAGGACAAGTCAGCCAGATCTTTGTTGAAGAAGGTCAAGCGGTTAAACAAGGTCAGAAACTTATAAACTTAGATGCAGAACGCTATCAAGCAAAAAAGACTGTGCTTCAAGCCCAGCTAAAGCTGGCTGAAGTGACCCTGAAAGATGCTCGAATTGAATTGGATCAAGCACTGGATCTGTTTGATCGCACTGTCACATCAAAACGTACATTAGACGCGGCGCAATTAAAATTCGATCAGGCACAGGCCCTGTTTAACCAAGCCAAAGGAGAGATGGCTTTGCATCGCTCATGGGCAAAGTATGTCTATATCAAAGCCCCTGTTGACGCCACAGTCGTTAAGATTCATGCGCCCAAGGGCAGTACGGTGTTTAAAGAAAATACGCCGATGATTGAGTTAAAATAAATCAAAGATAAATAATAAGAGAATAGGATGTTATCTACTCGAATTAAATATATGGCAAAGTACTGGAAACTTGCGATTCACCTGATTTTTAAAACCAAGCATTTTGGTGTAAACAACCTGTGGTGGGCGAAACAACCGTCCTCAATCGGTTGGCACTGGTATCAAATTATGTTTGGTACTTTGACGGTACTGCCGGTTTGGCGCAACTACCAGTCTCTTAAGGTAAGAAGTTGTTTAGGTTGGATTCCTGAGTCAGAATGTCTGGCGCTGGGGTTTAAAAAATAAGGCGCCATAACAGCTAACTAGCGCTTGTTCTTTCTGTGGCGAGCGCGACGTTCTTTTTTAGCCGCTTCACGGGCTTTCTTTTTTTCCTCTTTCGCACGGCGCTGTTCCTCCACAATCACCATCTCTCTGGCAATCATCTCCGGGGTTTCAAGAGATAGGCTTCCAATCGAGTTATCGCGGTATTCCATCACAAAAATACGTGAGACTTTATTCAGATCGACCATTCCACCAGAGCGTAAACAACCTCGTTTACGACCGATCGCTTCCAGCAATTCAATATCAGTAAACGGTAGCTCGTCTAGGTCAAAACGTTGTTTAAGTTGTTCAGGATAAGCTTCCAGCATATACTCAGCGGCATAAGAGGCGATATCCGGTAGTTCAAAAGCCGTTTCTTTAATTCCACCGGTAATGGCTAGACGATAACCACTGTTTTCATTTTCAATGTTCGGCCACAACATCCCCGGAGTGTCGATTAGGGTGATGTTCTCTTCCAGCTTAATGCGCTGTTGGATTTTGGTCACGGCAGGTTCATTACCGGTTTTCGCAATGGTTCGTCCCATAATATTGTTAATCAGAGTTGATTTACCAACATTAGGGATACCAATAATCAGGGCGTGGATGGTTTTAACCGTTTCGGCCTTTTCAGGTACCATTTTTTTGATCAGGCTCACCAGCTGTTCACGTTTGTCCGTACGGTTAAGATCAAAAGCGAGTGTTTTCACGCTCGCTTCTTGCTCCATGTGATCTTGCCAGATTTGGGTGATTTCAGTATCCGCCAGATCGGTTTTGCTGAGGATTTTAATCGTCGGCTTATCTTTGCGGATCTCTTCAATGAGAGGGTTCTGACTACTAAAAGGAATTCGGGCATCAAGCACTTCAATAAACACATCGACCTGATTGAAAATTTCACGCACTTCTTTTTGTGCTTTGTGCATATGGCCGGGATACCATTGAATACCCATAATTTAGCGTCCTAACTTGATTAATCTTTATTGGGATGAATTATAGCCGGAATGAGGGCAGGACGTGATTAAGATATGACTTGAGTCGGGTGGTTTAGATGTGTTTAAAGGCTCTTAACATCAGGGGCCATTCAACAGAATAGACGGTCTCAGGGTTGCCCCAAGCTTGTTTTAAAGGTGCTTCAATCAGATCAATCGGGTTGCGGTTGTGGTGCTGTTTATATTGAGATACTGCCGACCAAGTAGTGAGGTAGTTAATTAGGTGCTCAATAGTCCAGTTTGCCTGCATGGTGAATTGCGGGGCTTCAATCTCCTGAAAAGGCAATTCAATATCGGCATAGCCATTTTCAACCATCTGCCGCTCTACAGGCCAAAACTCCCCAATTTCTCCAAAATAAAAATCGGTGATAATTTGATCAATTTCAGGTGAGATCGACAGGCGTTTGTAACACCAGACCGCTAAGATACCATCGGGGCTTAAAACCCTTTGACACTCTTTGGTAAATTGCTTTATATCAAACCAATGGAGTGCTTGAGCAACCGTGATTAAGTCCGTGCTGGATTCGGCAAGCCCTGAATTTTCAGCAGGGACGACTTTATATTCAATCAGTTGGTGTGCTGTTGCTTTATCAATCTGTGCTTGACTGGCATCGGTTGCTACCACTGCGGAGAAATGATTGGCGAGCTCGCATGCTGCCTGTCCATTTCCAGTTGCACAATCCCAAGCCAGTTGATTTTGTGGGCACAGTCCTGAAAGGTATTTGAACAGTTCGCTGGGATAGGCCGGACGACTGGTTCGATAGTTTTGACTGACCTGAGAAAAGTAGTCTTTGAATTCTTCAACGACCATCAGGTTTTAACGGAATATTCGAATTAAAAATCTAACAAATACGAAAATAGCCGCGACTAACCAAACATAAACAACCCATTTAAAAAAGTTATAGAAAGAGGTGAATTGCTCTTCCATGTGCGACAAGCCTTCAACCGTCAACTGTCCATTCTCAGCGGTGGATAATGCAAATAATGCCATGATTAAAAAGCTGGCGGCAATTAAGGCACCGAGATAAAGAAAAATTTTTTGAGCAAGATCCATTCTGTTTTCCAATAAAAATAACTATTTAGAGATGACCATTTATAGAACTAGATTGTCTATCTTATAACAGATGAATTATTTTACTAATAAAGTTCGTAGTGGTAGTAGAGAAGATGGCGTTATTGTTATCCCAAAGGTTGCAGAACAGACAAGCTAAGCATGAGCATAGTCATGAGAGTATTGAGACTGAGCAACTCAAAGAAGAGCTTGATCGCTTTCAGCATATTCTTACCATCAGAAATCAAATTAAGGGTGATTTGCTCTTCTTTCCTTAATACGTTGTTTAAAGCGCTGGCGTTGTTCTGGACTCATGTTTTGCCATTTTTGTCGCAGAGCTTGACGCTTCTCTTTTGGCAGTTCGCGAAACTTTTCTCTTCGTTGTTTGAGTTTTTCACGCTGTTCAGGAGATAACTCTTTAAATTTTTTAAACCGTTTTCTGGTTTTTTCGCGTTGCTCTGGTGTCATGGACTCCCATTTTTTAAAACGCTTTTTCATCTTATCGCGTTTTTCAGGATCCATTTTTTCCCAGCGGTTGGCGGCTTTTCGTAGTTTATTTTGTCTGTCTGCTGGCAAACTGTCCCAGTTCTCTGCAAAGGGTTTAAGAATCTTTTGTTCCTGACTATTGAGTTGTTCCCAACGGTATGAGATATCAGCCAAAAGGCTGCTGCTAAACAGGAGAATAAAGGCTGTCGTTAAAATTCTATTCATCGTTTTTATCCTTTTTAACATCCTGATTTTGCTGTGAGTCATCTGTTCTAAGTTCTTGTGTGGAGGTTTTATCAAGCCACTCTCCATCTTCCTGATCCAGTTCAGCTAGAAACTCCAGAAAAGCCATTGAAGGCATTTGGGGCTCTGCCTGGACTGGGGAGGTTAGCATATTCATGCTTAACAACAGAGTGGTGCTGACAATTTTACCCTGCACTGTTTTCACCCTGTTCAAGCCAGTAGTAAAAGTCTAAGTTTTCCAATAATTCAGGGTCCGGTATTGAGACCATCATCTCCAAGTCTTCAGATGATTCCAACATCGCGACCGGCAGGGAATCGACCGAGTCATTTTGAATATAAAAGTCACTAAACAGGACAGTACTCAATGCCACTACCGAGGCAAAGGCAAAGCCTGAAATGGCTAGCCAATGGTTCGATTTATGGTTGGTTTGCACTGCTTGATGACGGGCATGCGTCAATTGAGAGCGAGTTTCACCGTCTAGTGCGTTCACACTCTCATCAAGTGTATTCTGAATTTTATTGATGAGCTGTTCGTGATTTAAACTCATGGCTGGAATTCCTCTAAATATTGACGCAGGTGACTAATCGCTCTTGAGTAATGGGTTTTGACACTACCCTCTGAGCAGCCCATGGCTGTAGCGGTTTGTTTTACGTTTAACCCTTCCCACGTTCTTAACAGAAAAGCCTGTTGTTGTCGCATAGGCAAAGCCATTAATGCGACTTCAAGCTGCTCTGTAAAGCTCGCGGCTTCTATTTGGCTGTAGGGTTCAAAAGCTTGTCGCTCTGGAAAGTTCTGAATGGGGTCTTTTTCCTCATCATCCATGCCAAACCAACTCATAACCCGATTACGGACATTCTGTTTGCGATACCAGTCCTTAATTTTAGACTGAAGTATACGGTGAAAAAGAGGAGCCCATTCTTCAGCGGGTTTATCAGCATAGTTTTTAACCAGCTTGATCATCGCTTCTTGAACCAATTCGAGGGCATCTTCTCGATTACTAGTCGCAATCTGAGCAATGCGAAAGGCGCGGCCTTCAATCTCTTTTAGAAATTGGTTGAGCTGATTTTGATTATGCAAACCACGCCTCTTGTACTGTTTTGAAATTTGATTTTAAGACATTTTAGTCTTTTTGTCGGCGCTACCAGTATTAAAGGCGGCGATTAATTTTTGCGCCTTTGCGATCAAGACGACGGTCTAATTTGTTGCCTTTACGGTCTAAATGGTTGTTGATTCGATCTCCCTTTCTGTCTAAGCGTGCGTCTATGTGATCTCCTTTACGTTCCAATTTATTTGCCAGCTTGGTTTTACCATTGGCTTCTGCGCGGTCGGCCCGGGCATCAAAACGGTTTTCAATGCGATCCCCTTTGCGGTCTAGATGATTGTCAATTCGGTTACCTTTACGATCTAGGTGGTTCTCAATACGGTCACCTTTACGGTCTAGGTGGCTTTCAATTTGGTCACCTCTGTCAGCATAAGCCGAGAATGAAGCTGAAAACATCAGGGCGATAAGTGCGATAGCTGGTTTATTAAATGTCATGGTTATTCTCCGTTGATAATGGTCTGTGTCTATTGAGCGCTCATCTACTAAAACGCAACACAAACAAAACGGTTGACAAGGAATCTAATTTATTTTGAATTGAGAGACAAATCGGTGGTTGAGCCAGACAACGACAGGGGAGACCATAAGGGCAGTGGTAACCATATCTGCAATGGTATGGTACTGCTGGTAAAGCATCAAAAAGCAGTAAGCAATCAGTGATAGCACCGCTGCAACCATATAAAAACGACTAACGCCAGCGAGGTAAATGACAAATACCAAGGCGATTGCAGTATGAGTGCTGTAGTCCATATTCATAGCAGGCCAAATCCCAAACCACTGGTCAATAAACATCATTGCATAAATAAAAACAGTACTACTCAATAATACGATAACAGACGCCTTAAAGTGATTCGAACTCTGGCGTTGTTTATAGAGCTGTAATAGCGTTAATGCGATTAAGATAGGGGTATAAGTGTCAGCGATAAAAGCGAGTTGTTGATAGTTCATTTAAGGTTCTTAATATATAAAATTAGGCATTAGATTGCTTGTAAAAGCCAGTGACCCCTTAAACCATCTCTATCAACTATTCTAGCTCCTTGAACTGCATTAATTATTTGATCCTCTATAGGAGCAGGGGATTTTCTCTTTAGATTGATTCAAAATTGTATTTTTAGAACAATGCCACCCTATGGTTATTCACTTGCTGACGTCGCTAAACCAAACTATTTATAATTCGACATAATATGTCTATTTTTGGCAGTTAATAGTTTCATTCTGTAGTGGGGGAGGTTCGACCTAATTGGGTTTCATTATAGGCCACAGAAAAATGGTAGCTTAGCCAACTAACAATTCCAAGTAGCTTTGCTCCATCTTCAAATAGATGGTGCATCGGAAGTAATGACTCTGGCAAAATGTCAACGACTATAGAAAGAGAAAAGAAAAATACGGAGAGTGTTAAGTAGACAAAGTTTGTATTGATTATTTTCTTAAAAAAAACAATTATATAAGCTAAAAAGAATAGTCCGTATACGAGAAAAATAAGTTTTTCTCCAAGCCCGAAATACATTGGAAAAATACGATCATGAAGCATGAACAGATCATCAAAGAGTAAAATTAAACTCAATGCTCCGCCAGAAGCAACGAATTGAATTGTATTTTGTGGAGCATTATTCGTTTTGAGTAAGATGTAGGCGAAGAAGCTTACGGTCACTGAAGCGCTCCACAATATCACCCCAATATTTGATACAAACCCAAAAAATGGATGACCTGATGCAACGGCCATTGGGTCTCGGGTAAATATTGATACCGGTATTTCTAAATAGCTGCTAACCAAGGCAACAGCAATCAATAGAAAGACCGAAGATAAAAGAAAATAAATAAACTCTTTAGAAATAATGAGCTTTGAACGAACTGAGTTGTATGCTTGCATAGTTTTCCTTTATTTTGCAACCAGACCTTTATAGGTAAGCATTATTAAAGTTTGTATGATGTTAAGTAATTTTTCGTTAAAAAGAAAGAAAAATATTAGATGAATCGCCACTAAAATCCTAGATACTTTTCAGCCTCATTTCGTACTGCTTCTCGTATTCAACTGGTGAGAGTTGATTATTCCAAGAGTGGCGACGTTTGGGATTGTAGAACATTTCGATGTAATCGAAAATGTCTTGCCTTGCTTCATCCCGGTTTTTATATATCTTTCGTTTGATTCGTTCTCGCTTCAAAAGTTGAAAGAAGCTCTCTGCAACGGCATTGTCGTGACAATTACCTCTTCTGCTCATACAAGCTTCTAAACCATGGAATTTTAGAAAGTGATACCAGTCATGACTGGTAATTATTATGTTAAATAATTTAAGGGGCTGACCCAGATAACTCATAATTTTGAACTATTAAGTTATGAGAAAAA